>JAFGQJ010000236.1 GCA_016935715.1 Spirochaetales bacterium | reverse complement strand
TTCAAACCCCGTCGCTCCCGTAAAAACCCCGGCGGGGTTTTTTTTTCGGGCTGTGGCGCAGTGGCTAGCGCGCTCGGTTCGGGACCGAGAGGCCGGCGGTTCAAATCCGCCCAGCCCGAGTTTCCTCTGTTTCAGTTTATCCGCGGGCAAGCCGAAGATTTGTTTGGGTTCCTCTTTTACTATGGCAGAGGCACAGTTATCCGCACTCAGAAGTCCACGGGCACCGGTAGCGCATCCTGCGCTGCTGGCTGTCGTATTCCTGCTGCTGACCTGCTTGGTATCCGCGGCCAACGAGAGCTATACCCTGAAAAAGGGAGAGACCCTCTACCGCATCTCCAGGAAATTTGACATCCCCGTAAACATCCTCCAGCGCTACAACGGGATCGAGAATCCGAACGCCCTTCGCGAAGGCACCCGCATCCAGATCCCGTCCAGCTACACAGTCGAAAAGGGCGACACTCTGTACAGCATATCGAGAAAGTACCAGGTGGAACTCACCACCCTGATGGATTTCAACGGCATATCCGATTCCGCCGCCCTGAGGATCGGAACGATCCTCTACCTCCCCGGCTCCGCGACGGTCCCGACTGAGAACCGGGGAGGCGGGACTGCGGGGGCCGGGGGAAGCTCCTCTGCGGGCGGCAGCGCTGGCGGCGCACAGGCCGATCTTCTCTGGCCGCACCCGGGAAGCCGGGAATCGCTGAGCGGCCGGATCACCGGAACCCTGATCTACGGGAAGCTGGGAGATTCGGTGGTATCCGTTTCCTCCGGCAGAGTCATCTGGTCCGGTCCGTACAGGGGCTTCAGCCGGGTGATACTCATAGAAGGCAAAAACGGCTATACTTACGTTTACGCGGGAAACGAGGAAACCCTGGTCGCGGTGGGGGATACGGTCGTACCAGGAGCCGAAATCGGACGGTTGGGAAACAACGTTCACCAGGGAGTCCCCCAGCTGTATTTTCTCGTGTATCGGAACGGCAAACCCGTAGATCCCTCGCTGGCTCCGCGAAGCTGACCGCGTGGAGGATGGGCACATTCTCGAAGACGACAGGAAAGACTCCGACCGGGAGGATCCTTTCACCCAGGCGGAGGGCAATACAGAGCTCGATCCCCTGGCGCTGTATCTGAAGCAGATCTCCCGATACCCTCTTTTATCCGCCGAGGAAGAGCAGGCCATAGGCCGGGAAATCGAGAAGCAGCGGATGTTTCTGCAGAAGCTGCGAAAACGCCGTGAGAAGGGCCTTTTCAGGGAGAAGGCGTATCAGGAGAAGCGGCGGCAACACGAAAAGCAGCTGGTCCAGGCAAAATACCGGATGATCCGGGGCAACGTTCGCCTGGTGGTGTCCATCGCCAAAAAATTCCAGCACAGGGGCCTGGCCCTGCTGGATCTGATCGACGAGGGGAATATCGGCCTGCTCGAAGCGGTCGAGCGATTCGATTACAGGCGGGGGTTCCGTTTCACCACTTACGGAACCTGGTGGATCAAGCAGGCGATCATCAAAGCCCTGGCGGACAAGGGGCGGATGATCCGCATACCGATTCAC
Organism: Spirochaetales bacterium; assembly: GCA_016935715.1. GTDB lineage: Bacteria > Spirochaetota > Spirochaetia > SZUA-6 > DRHE01 > JAFGQJ01. Next base: position 12,493 of record JAFGQJ010000236.1, on the reverse strand, counting down.
ATGCTCAACACGATCAAGAAGTGCTACATGGTGGCCAAACATCTCACCCAGGAGCTCGGCAGGAATCCCTCCGTGGAGGAACTGGCTCGCTACATGGACACGGACGTGGACAAGATCCTGCTGATTCACAAGCTCAGCCAGGAGACCACCTCTCTGGACCTGCCTGTGGACGCCGAGCACACGACCAGGCTCGTCGATCTGATAGGCGACCGCAGCAGCGACGGCCCCTTCGAAACGGTGTTCCGCATCACTCTTCAGGATACAATGCAACGGGTTCTGCACAGGTTGAGCGCCCGAGAGATGCGCATCATCAAGCTGCGTTTCGGTTTGGGCTGCGACGGACCTCATTCCCTCGAGGAAACGGGGAAGCTTCTGGGAATCACCCGGGAGCGGGTACGCCAGATCCAGGAAAAGGCAATCTCGAAGCTCAAGGATTCCAGAGCGATACTGGAGCTCTGGGACAATTGGTAGTTTGCATGAGCCTCACCTTCGCCGCTCCCGGGGGACTGACCGGGAGGGTCATCCCGCCTCCGGACAAATCGATCACCCATCGCGCCTTGCTGGCGGCGGGAGTGGCCAGCGGGCGCAGCCGGGTTCACAATCCTCTGGACACCGGTGACTGCATATCCACGCGCCGCTGCCTTCAGGCCCTGGGTGTGGAAATCGAGGAGCTGCACGGGCGGCAGACCGGAATCAGCCTGGAGATCGAGGGCAGGGGATTGCGGGGATTGCGGGAGCCGGCGGACGTGCTGGATGCGGGAAACTCAGGCACCACCGCCCGGCTGCTGACCGGGCTGCTGGCCGGGCAGCGGCTGTTCGCCGTTCTCAATGGCGACAGCTCGCTGCGAAGCCGGCCGATGCTCCGGGTCGTCGAGCCGCTGCGGCAGATGGGCGCCGACATCAGGGGGCGCAACCAGGGAGCCAACCTGCCTCTGGTTTTCGCCCCCGCCCGCGGCGAGCTGCGGCCGATCGAGCACCGGCTGGCCGTGGCCAGCGCACAGGTGAAGAGCGCCCTGATGTTCGCCGCCCTGCGCGCCGAGGGCAGGGTGCGTATAGGAGGAGCCATCGGCTCGAGGGATCATACCGAGCGCCTCTTCGAGTTCCTCGCTCTGCCCCTGCAGCGCTCCCCGCGCTGGCTGACCCTGGAGCCAGCCGCCGAAGTGCCCTGCTTCGAGCTGACCGTGCCCGGGGACATCTCCTCCGCCGCCTTCCCCATTGCCGCTGCGCTCATTGGGGGCGGCGAGCTGCTGGTGGAGGATTGCGGCCTGAATCCGAGCCGTCTCGGGTTCGTCGAGGTGCTGAAGCGCATGGGCGCCAGGATCGAAATAGAGGAACAGCGGAGCAACGGGGGGGAACCCGTGGGAGCTTTGAAAATTCTGCCCGGGCCTCTGAGCGCCGTAGAGGTCGAGCCCGAGGAGGTTCCATCCTGCATCGATGAGCTTCCCCTGCTCGCCGTGCTCGGCGCGTTCGCCGAAGGGACCACCGTTGTTCGCGGGGCAGGGGAGCTGCGCCACAAGGAGAGCGACCGTCTGGAGGCGTTGGCACGCCTGCTTTCGGCGGTCGGAGGCCGCGTCGAGCTGACCGAGGACGGCTTCGCCCTGCAGGGGCCCCAGAGTCTTGCGAGCGGCCGGGTCGATGCGAAGGGGGATCACCGCATCGCCATGGCGGCAGCGGTTCTCGGCGCGGGCATTCCCGGTGGGGTAACTGTTGCCGGCTTCGAGGCGGCCGCGGTTTCCTTCCCCGACTTCCCCGGCATGTTCCGGGCATTGGGGGGCGAGGTTTCGTGAGCAGCGCACTGCGATACCGGTTCGGGGACCATGACTCGGAGGTGCGGTTCTCCGCCACGGTCGATTCCGCCTTTATTTCGAGCGATTCCGGAGCGCTCGTGGTGTTCGACAGAAACACGGCACAGCTGCCCATATTCGAGGACGAGGGGCAGCGCCTGGTTCTTGCTCCGGGAGAGAGCAGCAAGAGCTGGTCGGGTGCCAGGCGCATTCTCCAGCGGGCTCTGGACGGCGGGCTCGGACGGGACGGGCTGATCGCAGGTGTGGGGGGCGGCGTTGTCTGCGACCTGGCCGCCTTCAGCGCTTCCCTTTTCATGCGAGGGTGCCGGCTGATCCTCGTGCCGACCAGTCTCCTGGCCATGGTGGATGCGGCGATTGGGGGAAAGACCGCCATCAATCTCGGGGGCTACAAGAACATGGCCGGAACCTTCTATCCGGCGGAGCGGATATGGATCAACGTTTCGCTGCTGCGGCACCTCCCGGTACGGGAGTTCGACTCGGGCATGGGGGAGGTGATCAAAACGGCCCTGCTGGGCGACCGGGAGCTGCTCGACATCCTCCTGAAGCAAAGCTCGAGGGTGACCGGGCGGGATCCCGAGGTGATGGAGGAGATCGTGCGGCGCTGCGTCGCAGTGAAAGCCGGGATCGTGGAGGGGGATCCCCGGGAGGCTGGCAACCGGGCCGTCCTGAACCTGGGCCACACCTTCGGCCACGCGCTGGAGGCGGAAACCGGGTACAAGCTCTGCAGCCACGGCGAGGCCGTTGCCTGGGGCCTGATGCAGGCGGCCGTGCTCTCCCGGGCTCTCGGTCTGGCAGATCCCGGCTACACCGCCACGGTTCGCGAGCTGCTCGAGACTTACGGTTTTGCACCGCGGTTCGACGGCAAGCCGGAGTCGATCGTGAAGGCGATGCAGGTCGACAAGAAGAAGAGGCGGGGAAAACTCCGCCTTGTGCTTCAGCGGGGAATCGGCGATACTGTCCTCAGAGAGGTCGATCCTCATCTGATCGTCGAGACGCTGCAAGACTCTGCAAGGATATTCCCATGAAGATTACGAAGAATATCTATCAGAAGTACGTGAAATCCTTCGAGCCCGGCGAGGTGCTGTTCAAGGAGGGTGAACGGGGGGATGTGATGTTCATCATCATCCAGGGAGAGGTGGAGATCCGCAAACAGACATCCTCCCAGACGACCAAAACCCTGATCACCTTTCACGAGGGGGATATCTTCGGTGAGATGGCCCTGATCGAGAAGAAGCCCCGTTCCGCCACGGCGATCGCCGTGTCTCCCTGCCGCACGCTGGTTATGAACGAAGCCCTGCTGGACAGCATGATCGAGAACAACCCGGACTTCGCCAAGAAGATGATCCGCATCCTCTCCGAGCGGATCCGCAAAGCCAATCTCACCATCCAGAATATAGTGAGCACCAACCGGCAGAATCAGATCTTCAACGGGCTCAAATCGTTCGCACAGGAGAAGGGGATTTCGACCTTCAAAGGCCACCGCGTGAAACTGGCCGATTTCATCGACTGGGCCGGCAAGCATCTGGGCATCGAAGAGAAGGAGATCAAACGGACCGTAGCGGATCTGCTGAAACGCAAGATCATCGCCTCTTCGGCCGTCGGCAAAGAAGAGATCATCGTCAACCTGAACCGGCAGCTGCTGTATTGACCCGCTTTCGGGAATCAGCCGGTGCGGCTCTAAAACGCTTCCAGCTCCTCCGACAGCTCCCTGTATACGCGGTTGATCTCACTGCTCGCTTCGATGCTCGACTCGTCCGCCAGGGTTTCCAGACTGTAGAGGCTCTCGTTCAGGGCGGTGAGATAGTTGCGGGTGCCCCGGAACCAGTAGCTGCGCTGGCCGTCGGTGTGCAGGGCCAGGAAACCCAGGCGTTTCTTCTTGTTCGGCAATCGGCACAAACGCAGCAGCTCGGAAAGTGAGCCTTCCAGGTGGTGAAAATCGGCGGGAACCACGAAATTGCCCCGGGGTATGTCCTGAAGGATCCCTGAGCTCGGATCGATGCGGGGGATCAGCTTGAGAATCGTGGACAGGTGCATGCCGTTGCAGAGCTCGTGTTCGCCGATGAGCAGCTTGCCCCGGAGCTTCTGATAGTGGGGGAGCAGCGGGACATTGCCGGAGGCGACCACCGGCCGTATCTTGTCCCAGGGAAGGATCACGGTCTTCTTCTTGCCCTTCTCCACGCGTATCTCGAACAGCTCCCTGCCGATCTTCACGTAGTTGGTGGAATCCCGCTTCCGCCTGGGCTTCTCCTCCTCCAGCGCCCTTGCGCCCTGCGGGATGAGCTGCCGGGCCAGGAGCGGGGAGATGCGCTCGAGCCAGGAGCGGCGCAGCGGGGAGACCGAGTGCGCCCAGGTCCGCGAGGTGCGGACGATCTCTCCGGCTACGATGTAGGTCGGATTTTCACGGAACATCACCGAGCCCGGGTGGATCTGGATCCGGCCGGCGGTGGCGGTCTTGTACACCCCCCTTCCGGAGCGTACGCAGACGAACTGGATCAGTCCCCGGGCGATGCAGCACAGGTAATCGGCCGCCTCGCCGCCGGAGCCGATCGGGATACCCTGGTCGGAGACGATCTCCTCCAGCTGATCCTTGATGTTGACGATTTCATTCATCGTGCGCAGATCGATGTAGTGCCGCCGGCTGAACTGCTCTGGGTCCCGGCTCCTGCCGAAGCTGCGGAACAGCTTGAGGTAGGAGAGGAAATCCCCCATCGGATCGCGGAAGGTGTGGTGAGCCTTCCTGGCTTCCAGCTCTTCCCCGGGGGGCAGGACGAAGGGGCTGCGGGTCGACAGAAAGGAGACGCCGATCAGGACCTCTTCCAGCACCCGCGGATAGCTGTCGATCGCCTCCACGATCGCCCGGGCCAGCCGGGGCAGAATGGGGAAAACCAGCATTCGCTGCCCGAGGGGGGTGACCTCCCTGTGCTCGTCCAGTGCGTCGAGCAGACGCAGGGTTTCGATGGCGCTCAGGATCCCCTCCCGGCTGGGCACGGAGATGAAGTCGAAGCCCTCGAAATCCCGGATGCCCAGCTCCGCCATGCGCAGCACCACTTCGGACAGATCGGTGCGAAGGATCTCCTCGGTGGTGTAGAGGGGGCGCAGCTCGTAGTCCTTCCTGGAGTAGAGGCGGTGGCAGATCCCCGGCCGCGTTCTGCCGGCCCGTCCCTTGCGCTGGTTCGCCGAGGCCTTGGAGATCGGGACCTCGATGAGGGAGGAGGTGAAGTTGCGCTGGTTGTAGTAGTTGATCTTGGCCAGGCCGCTGTCGACCACGGTGGTGATGCCGTCGATCGTGACGCTGGTTTCGGCGATGTTGGTGGCCACTATGACCTTCCGCCTGCCGGGGTAGTCACCGAAAACCCTGTCCTGCTCTTCGGCGGACAGCCGGGCGTACAGAGGCAGCACCTCCAGGGATCGCCGTATAGGCAGGGCCTGGATCGCCGCGATGCAGTTCTTGATCGCCCCCTCCCCGGGCAGGAAGATCAGCACGTCCCGCTCCGCGTTTCCCGCCGGCCCGCCTTTTCCGCGCCCGCCGCCGCCTCCGGCCGCTGTGTGGCTTTCCAGCACGATCTGGGCGATCTTGTCGATCATGACCTCCGGGCCGCCTCCGGGCTTCGGCGGCTCGTAGCGAATCTCCACCGGGTACATCGGGGTGTCTATGTTGACGATGGGACAGCCGTCGAAGTATTCGCTGAAGATCTCGGCGTTGATCGTGGCGGAGGACACGACCACCTTGAAGTCGGAACGTTCCTCCAGGATTCGCTTGAGCAGGCCGAGGATGAAATCGATATTCAGGCTTCGTTCGTGGGCCTCGTCCACCATGATGAGACTGTAGCGCGACAGAGCGTAGTCCGCCTTGATCTCCTGGAGGAGGATGCCGTCGGTCATGATCTTGATGCGGGTTCGCTGATCGGTGCGGTCCTGGAAGCGCATCTTGTAGCCGATCACGTCGGGAACGCTCGTGCCCCGCTGCCGGGCGATGAAGTCGGCCACGGACACCGCGGCTATCCTCCGCGGCTGAGTGACCCCGATGATCCCCTTCTCGGCGTACCCGGCATCCAGAAGGATCTGGGGAATCTGCGTCGTTTTCCCGCTGCCCGTCGGGCTTTCCACGACCACGACCCGGTTTGAGCCCAGGGCTTCGAGGACGCGGCTTTTCTGCTGATAGACGGGAAGCTGCAGGGGGTCCACAGGAACAGATCCGCTCTACATTTTACCGGACCGGGACAGAAGCTCCGAGATGCGCTCCAGCAGCTGCGGGAAGCTCAAACCGTCATGGTTCTGTCTCTGCTGCAGGTCTCGCAGGTTGTAGATATCTTTTTCCATCTCGTCCTCGCCATAGAATATCGCCAGGGGGATTCCCTTTTTTTCGGCGTACTTCAGCTGGACGGGGATCTTTTTTTCGCTCGGGTAGATCTCTGCGGACAATCCGCTGCTGCGCAGGGCCGCGGCCAGCTTGTGACAGGCTCCCACCAGCGCTTCATCCAGGAGCACGATCAGGATCTCCGGCGCGGTTTTTTGGTCACCGGCTACGCCCAGGTCTTCCAGAGCCGACACGAGCCGGTCCAGCCCGATGGACGCCCCGACTCCGGGAAGCTGCTCCTTCGTGTAGAGGGAAGCCAGATCGTTGTAGCGTCCCCCCGAACAGACCGAACCGATGTCCGGCGCCCGGTCCAGGAAAGTCTCGAAAACCACACCGGTGTAATAGTCCAGACCGCGGGTGATGGAGGGATCCAGGAACAGCTCCTGCTCCAGGCCGCAATCTTCGATGCAGCGGCAGATGCTCCGCAGTCTGGCGATGGCCGGACTGTCATCAGAAAGCCTGGAGGCCAGTTTTTCCAGCGTCCCCCGGTTGCTCGCCCCGGCGGTGATGAAATCAAGGATCTCCCGCGCGTGTTTCTCTCCGGCCAGCTCGTCGAGCTGGGACTGCACCTGTTCGGCACCGATCTTCTTGAGCTTGTCGATGATGCGGAGAACGGGCAGGAACTGACCGTCCAGGCGCATCGTCTGCAGCAGCTCATTGAACAGGTGGCGGTGTGAGAAATGGACGTGGAAGGCCCGGATGCCGAGGGCCCGCATGCTTTCGGCCATCACCGTCATGATTTCGAAATCAGAGGAGACCGAGTCGACGGCCACGATGTCGAAATCGATCTGAATGAACTCGCGGTAGCGGCCCCGCTGGGTGTTTTCCCCCCTCCAGACCTTGGCCATGTGGTAGCGTTTGAAGGGCAGGGGAAGCTCGTGATAGTGGGCGGCCATGAAGCGCGCGAAGGGAACTGTCAGATCGAAACGCAGCGCCACGTCCCTCTGCCCGTGGTCCAGAAAACGGTACACCTGCTTGTCCGTCTCTCCCCCACCCTTGCCCAGCAGGATTTCGGCGTATTCGATGGCCGGGGTGTCGATGGGCACGAAGCCGAAGGATCGGAACACCCGGGTGAGCTTCTCCTGGATATCGAGCTTGCGAGACTCCGTTTCCGGGAGGGAGTCCCGGAAACCGCGCAAATTGCGAGGTTCGATGATCTCTTCCATGATTTACAGTTCAGAGTATCCCGATCGGCCCGGTTCCTGTCAAGGCTGGGACACCTTGATGCACAGGCCTCGGATCACTACAATAGGGGACACTTCATTCTAACTGTAGAACCTGGACGATCGCAATTTGCTCATACGTTACGGCACCAATCCAGAAGGAAAACCGGTCAAGAAGGCGGAAGTCTACACCGCGGAGGATCATCACATCGATCCCGCGCTCATCGACGAGGATGCCCGCCGGATCATCCGCCGCCTGAAGCGGGCGGGATTCAAAGCCTATATCGTCGGGGGAGCGGTTCGCGACCTGCTGACCGGGCGCAAGCCCACGGACTTCGATATCGCCACCGACGCCTTCCCCCGCAAAATCCGCAGGATCTTTCCGAGCTCCAGGATCATCGGCCGCCGCTTCCGACTCGTGCACATCTACGCTCACACGGGGCAGGGAAAGCGCAAGATCTTCGAGGTGAGCACATTCCGCTCTGCTCAAGGCTCGAGCGAATCGAAAGACCCCTCGATCTACGGCACCATGGAGGAGGACGTGTGGCGCCGGGACTTCACCGTGAATGCCCTCTACTACTGCCCGCAGCGGGGATTCATCATCGATTTCGTCGGCGGCTACAGAGACGTTCAGGAAAAGAGGATCTGCCCTCTCGTCCCGGCGGACGCCTCCTTCTGCGAGGACCCGGTGCGCATGATCCGAGGGATCAAGTACGCCGAAATGACCGGTTTCACCTTCGGCTCCGCCGTGACCGCATCGATCAAGCGCCATCACGGCAGACTGGCCGGATGCTCCCCAGCGCGGCTGACCGAAGAGCTGTACAAGATTCTGTCCAGCGGCCATGCTGCGGGCATCTTCCTGCGGCTCTACCGGCTGAGGCTGCTGGAGGTTTTCTTCCCGGCGCTGCACGACCACTGGCGGTCGTTGGGACGCAGACAGCTGCTGGAGAATCTACACGGGAATCTGCATCTTCTGGATCAGCGCGGGAAGAACCAGAGCCTCAGCAGGGCAGCGATGCTCGGGTATCTGATGCGCAGCTTCGACAGACGATGGAATCCCGGGTTGGAGGCGGAAGAGATACCGGATTGGATTCAGGAGACGTGCAAACCCCTCCTGCCCTCCCGCAAGGAGTCTCAGAGGGCGGCGCGTATGCTCCTGCGCAGGATCACTGGATGATCTCTATGCGCTGCAGAAGGGAATCGGTTTTTTCCTCGTACGATTCGGGATCCAGCTCCCTGGCCTTCAGCAGGTATTCCCTGGCCGTGGAGTAGCGTTTATCGGCAAAGGCGTTGACCCCCAGGGCGTAATTGATCAGGGCGGCGTCGATACCCAGATCCATGGCCCGCATGTAAAACTCCCGGGCCGCTTCGAAATCCTTGTCCTGATATGCGATCAAACCCAGATAGTAGTAGGGGATGTAGTTGTCGCTTCGAAGGGCCAGGGCCCGTTCGAAGCTCGCTCGGGCTGAAGACAGCTCCTGGCTGCCGTACTGATCCACCCCCAACCGCACCAGATCGTTGAAGGTCATCAGGGAAGAGATGTAGGATTCGAAGGAATTCTGCAGCCCGGCCAGATCGACCCACCGGAAAGCCCGCTCCAGCACCCGACGGGAATTGCCACTCAGGGTTGCACCGGCATCCAGCGCGGCCAGGGATTCCCACAGGATTCTGTTGTGGCTCTTATCGGTGCTCTGGAGCAGAAAATGGACCAGCCCCCAGGCGGTGGGATAGAAGATCTCGATCCGCGCCTGGGCCTGCTCCTTGCTGATGAGCAGGAGGTCCCGCAGGGTCAGCTCGCCGGTGATTTCCTCGTTGGCAAGTATATTTTTCAGTGAATCCAGCCAGGCAAAATTCGGCCGCCACCTGTAGCTGTCCGTCATCGGATCGTAGCTGGCGTACTCCAGGTAGGTGGCCATGCCCTCCTCGATCCACAGGGGGGCGGTGGGCACATAGGCGGAGAGGAACTGGATAAAACCGTAGTGGAGCAGGGAGGGATCGAAATCTTTTTCCTCCCGGTGGAAACCGACCAGCTCGCTTCTGTTGGGATCGGTGTAGGAGATATACACGAAATCCGAACGTGTCTCGGAGATCAGCCTATCGAGATAGCTGTCGTAGTCCCTCTTGTCCTCGAAAATGCGCACGCGCAGTTGGTTTCCCAGCTGTTCGAGATCGAGATGCAGGTACTCGTTGTACAGCGACAGGGCCGCTTCGAGCTTGCGGGCGGTCTCCATGGCTGCAGGGAGGCCCGAATCGGACAGGACCCGGTAATGTTTGCTCGACCAGCTGTACATCTGCCGGTCCTGACAGATCAGCGGAGCTGCAGACAGAAGGAGTGCGAAGCTGCAGAGGGCTACAAAACGCCGCGATGATTTCATGGCATTCCCACGTCACCGTGATTTTAAGTCCTCAGCCGGGTGATGTCAAATCATTATTTGTCGGCTTGTCGGCAGGCCGTCGCTTCTTGCGCGGGTATCCGCGCCGGCGCGGCCCTTTTTCCATCAGCAAAGCGATGGGACGGAGGCCCGGAATATCCTCCAGGATGATCTTCAGGGAGGTCATGATCGGGATGGCCAGCAGGACGCCGGGAGCGCCCCAGAACCATCCCCAGAAGAAAAGGGAGAAGAACACGATGGGAATCGGGATTTTCAGAGCCGATCCCACCAGGGTGGGCTCCAGCAGCTGGGCCACCAGGTTCTGCAGGATCACCAGAACCAGCAGGATCCACAGCGCCGTGCCGGCCGAGGCGAACTGCACCAGGGCGATCAACACCGGCAGGATGACGGCGAACAGAGATCCGAGGTAGGGAATGAAATTGAGGGCGAAGGTGAGAAAGCCGAGGATGATGGCGAACTCCACATGGAACAGCGCCAGGGTGATGCCGCTGGCCGCCCCGATGATCATGCTGACGAAGCTCTTGATTCCCACGTACTTGCGCAGGTCCTTGTCGATGTGAACGAGCATCAGGACCAGTCTCTTGGCCTCCCTGCGCGGAAAGCTGCGCAGCACCTTCCGGGTCAGGGTGTACTTGCTGGCCAGAATCAGGAGAGAGAACAGCAGAACGAGGAGGAAATCCGCCACCAGATTGGCAACGGAGCTCAGAGTGGAAAAAACCAGCGAGCCGATCTGGATCTTTTTGAGCTCGTCGAGGATCCGAAGCTCGAAGAAGTCATTGGTGAGATGCTGAAAGCGTTCCATCACGTCGGTGAGCATGGCCAGGAAGGTTCTCTGGTAGCTGGAGATCTTCCTGGCGAACTCCAGGGCATTGTTGTAGAGGAAGTAGCTGAACACGGAGGAGACGCCCAGGAAGATCACCCCGGCGACGATCACAGCCAGGACCACCGGCACCCGCAGGCGGCGCAGCAAGGCGACCAGAGGGTCCATGAAGTAGGCCAGGAAGGCGGCTATCAGGACGGGAATGAACACGGATCGGGCCAGACGCAGGATGACCCCCGCGATCAGGATGGCAATGAGGGTGAGGAGGATATTACTCGTTACCCGCCTGTCTGGACCTTTTGGATACTCTGCCAATCGTTACGTTTACCTCTTTGAGAATGATTCCCGTAAAACCCTCGATGTTCTTGGCGATGTATTCCTGGAGCTCGTACATGGGAGCGGCGGCCTGGCTCCGGAAAGGTACGGCCAGAACGACCTCCAGACCGTAATCCCCACGCTCCCGATCCACGATCACCTTCTCCACGGCCATGGTGCCGTCGAACTCCTGCACGCAGTGGATCACCATCTGGGTCAATGCGGCTTCCGAGATGCTGACGCTGCCCCGGCTGGTGTAATCGGGCCGTACCACGGTTTTTTCGATGATGTTGCCCGATTTGAGGGGCTGGAAGCGGCGCTTGAAAAAGATCTTCATCGAATCGAGGAAGATGTGCGGATAGTTGCGCTTGACCTCCAGGGCGGGCACGGGAATGATGTGCTTGCCCTCGGAGTTGCGGGAGCGGATGGCCGCGGTTATCTCCTCCCGCGAGGCGATATCCTCGATCTGCAGGATTTTGGTAGGATGGGGCAGATGAAGCCTCTTGGCGATTTTCCTGACCATCTTCTCTGAGGTGCCGATGATCAGGATCCGCTTGAACCGTGTCCGACTCAGGATCTGGCGGACCGCGTCGGCGTGTTTTTCGTCGGCGAACAGAGCCGTCCCGATCGCCGCCAGGATTCCCTTCTCCTTCTTGGCGGAGCGGCCGGCCAGGATCTTCTGGTCCCGGATCAGCAGACCGTCGTCGACGATGATCTCGATCCCGTATTTTCCCGAGACCAATTTGGCCCGGAAACTCTTGCCGGTGCCGCTTCCCCCCACCAGGGCGAAAACGCGCACCCCCCGCAGAGCGTATACCAGGTGGTAGTAGATGTTCTTGAAGACGGACATGATTCGCAGGTATTCCAACCAGGAGTGTATTGCGATGCATCGACGATGTCAATCGAAGCCCCGGGGCTTCGTGTCCGGGGTGCAGCTCAGCGGCAGAGCAGGATCTCCACGACCTGGTCCGGGTTCTCGGCGGTTTTGAGCTTGTCCACCAGATCCGGTCGCCGGAAGATCAGTGCCAGTTCGGCGATGATCTTGAGGTGCAGAGTCACCTGGTTGGCACAGATCAAGCAGAACAGGTGTGTCGGCTGGCCATCCAGGGAGTTGAAATCCACACCCCCCCGGGATACTCCCACCACGATCCTCGGGTCGGATACCGGGCACTGCTCCGGTTTGCGGGCATGGGGAATGGCGATCCCGGGGAAGATGGCGGTGGACACCATCTCCTCCCGCTCGATGAGCTTTTCGACGAAATCCTGCGGATCCCGAAGCAGCTCCTGCTCCACCAGAGGCTCGACCAGGCGTTGCAGGACCCCTTCCATGCCGATATCCTCGATGTCCAGGCGCACCAGTTCCGGGCGAATCAGGGCCGACAGGGGGACGGGGAATCTGTCGGAGAGGATGAGCTTCTCCAGCTCCTGGTCCGGCAGGGCCTTCATCCTGGCTATCAGCCAGTCATCGACCACGGTGCGCATGAATCTCCACTGGCTGGCTACCTTGGTGGCGGGGATGTCACCGCTGTGGACCATGCGCAGGAGAGACCGCCTGGCGATCCGCAGGTATTCGGCCATCTCTTCCAGAGTCATTATTTTCTGTTCGTCCTTCATCTTGGCGCTCCACGCTTCCTCGAATA
>JAFGQJ010000235.1 GCA_016935715.1 Spirochaetales bacterium | reverse complement strand
CCTGGGCTCCTCACCCCACTCGGCCTTGTAGGTCTCGAAGAACCACTGGGTGGAGGGATCGTCGAAGGTCATGTTGTTGGGGAAGTAAGACCCGTCCGCCGCCGGGCCGGCCACCTCGTCCATGGGCTTGTACCAGGAGTTGTTTCCCAGGAATCGGGCTTTCACCCCGAGCTCCCGGGCCTGCTTGACCGCGTTCGCGTTCTGAGCCACGTAGTTGGGGATGAACAGGCCGTCGGCGTTCAGCTCCCTGATCTTGGTCAACTGGGCCTTGTAGTCCACGTCTCCCGACTGGAACTCGAAGCTCCCCAACATCTTCTTTCCCCGCTTGGTCACGTAGTGGGCGAAACCCTTGGCCAGGTACTCGGCGTAGGCATTGCCCTTGTCGTAGAGCATGGTGAAGGTATCCATACCCAGCTCGTCGATGGCGTAACCGGCGATGACCGCGGCCTGCTGGAACGCGGAGGGCTGGAGCAGGAAGAAGTAGGGGTTGGCCGGCCCCGGATTCTCCGGATCATCCGGATCGAAGCCCGGGGTGGTGGCCCGCTCGTCCATGGCCCGGGAGATCACCGGCACCTTGGTCTGCGCCGCCACGGGGCTGACCGCCAGGGCGGTGTTGGAGATCAGGGAACCGTAGACACCGGCCACCTTGTCCTGCTGGGCCAGGCGCGTGTAGGCCTTGACCGCCTCCGTGGGGCTGAGCTTGCAGTCGTAGATCACCAGCTCCACCTGCCGGCCCATGATGCCTCCGGCCTCGTTGACCTCCTTGATGCGCAGGCGGGCGCCCTTCTCCGCGTCGGTGCCCCACTGGGCCGTGCCGGCGCTCAGGTCCGCGTACATCCCGACCTTGATCGGGCCCGTTGCTTCCTGCTGCGGCGTGGCGGATGCCAGGCTCAGCGAGCCGAGCATCAGGGCGGCAACCAGCAGGGGAAGAACAATTTTTCTCATATCGCACCTCCTTGAAGGTTTTGGATTACCTGGTTAGCGTTGCCCGATCCGAAGTGCGACGATGCGGCTGCCCGACGGGCGGGCATGCGGAAAGAAGGTCGCAGCTGCGGGGATGCAAACCGCGATTCATCCCATCTCCGGACCACTGAAAGCATATACCAACTCTTCCCGGGCGTGCAACCTCCTGCGGCCCCGGGTCATGCGGGTCAGCCGTGGATCGACGGAAAAACCCCGGCCGCGGATCATCCTCTGGATCCCTCTGTTGTTCATGGGAACCGTCATAATCACGGGAACCTCCCCTCCCGCCCGGGTCAGTTCGCACAGGGCTGCCTGCAGCAGGCGCTCCGCCGTATCGTCGTTTTCGGCGATCAGCGGCCCCACCTGATGGGAATGGAATCCCGGCCGGTGCAGGACGAATCCTTTCAGGCCTCCCTTCCGGTCGTGGCATACAAAGCCCCTGCCCGGATTCTCCCCGAGAAGCTGCCGCAGCAATGCTTCCCGAACCGCACCGGTGGCACGGGCCTCCAATGACACGGCGGCCTCGAGATCCTTCTCGTCGATCCGGCGGACCTGGAGGGCGATCCGGCCGGGCTGCTCATCCACGATCTGAGCGGACAGCCGAGCGCGCGCGCTGGCTACCAGAGACTCCGGTCTGAATCCCAGGTCCCCGTACAGAGACACCCCTTCTCGGGTGGCATCCAGTGCGACCAGGTCGCAGTTCTTCGCCCGGCTGAACTCCAGGCAGCGCGTCACGATCTGCCTGCCGACGCCCTGATGCCGGCATACCTCCTTCACGATGACCATACCGACCCAGCACACCCGGTCGAACACGGATGCCACCGCCGTTGCCACCATCTGCCCCGCCATCAGGGCTTTGAAACACCCTTCGGGGGACAGGAGGAGAAAGCGTCGCCAGTCCCCCGGGATCTGATTCCACCCAAGGGCGTTTTTCAGCTCCATGGCTTCGGGAATATCCGACTCGCGAAGCGGACAAATCTCGATGTCCATGCACTCCTGCCGTACAGATCTGCCAAATTATACAGGAAACGGAGGTCCGTTCAAGACAACGAGTTGACGGGACAACGCCGGTTGTCCCTTTACATTCCGGCGGTTGAGGGATAAGGTCGTTACTGGTACGATCAATCAAGAATCCGGGACGGAGAGATGCAAACGATGAAAGTGGTAGTAACCGATGACCGCTACGGCAGCTATGAGGAGGAAAACGCCGTTCTCAAGGAGATCGGCGTCACGGTGGAAGTCCACGATCAGATGGACGAAGAGCAGACCGTTCGGGTCCTTCAGCAGGCAGATGGTATTCTGGTCAACCTGCATCCCCTGCCCGCGGCTGTGATCGAGAAACTCGAAAAATGCCGGGTCATTTCCCGCTACGGCGTCGGCTATGACAACGTAAGCGTAGACACCGCTACGTCCAAGGGCATCTGGGTCGCACGTGTTCCCGACTACTGCCTGGAGGACGTCTCCGATCAGGCGATGGCTTTGCTTCTCGGCTGCGTGCGCAAGGTGGCTTTCAAGGACCGGAAGATCCGGGAGGGCGGCTGGAATCTGCACAAGGTGCAGCCCAGCTACCGGATCGCGGGTAAAACCCTGGGGCTGATCGGCTATGGCGCCATCGCCCGTACCCTGCACCGAAAGTTCTCCGGATTCGCACCGGGCCGGGTCCTGGCCTTCGATCCCTACCTGGATTCCAAGAAAATCGCGGAAAACGGTGCCGAGTCCGTGAATCTGCGCAGGCTGCTCGAGGAAGCGGACTACGTCTCGGTGCACGCCCCGTTGAACGAGGAGACCCGGGGGCTGATCGGCAGCAGGGAACTTGCTTTGATGAAGACAACCGCCATACTGGTCAACACCTCCCGGGGTCCCATCCTGGACGAGAGGGCGGTGGCCGAAGCCCTGGCCGAAGGCAAGATCGCCGCCGCGGGGCTGGACGTGTTCCAGACCGAACCCCTTCCCCCGGACAGTCCCCTGCTGAAGCTGGACAATGTGATCCTCTCGGACCACGCCGGCTGGTACAGCGAGGAATCGGTGGCGGAGCTGAAGACCAAGGCCGCCCAGAACGTGCTGGCGGTGCTCAAGGGGGGCAAACCCGTTTCTCCGGTGAATCAACCCGCCTGAAGCCCCGGGGCGGTTCGACGCCTTTCCGGCGGATCAGCAGTTTCCCGTTGTTTCGTTCAGCAGGTACTTGGCCACCACGTCCCGCAGACCGCAGGGAGCCTGCCTGCCCTGCTGGATCAAGCGAAGAGCCTCCAGATCCGATTCCCACATCACGTCACCCGGAGCCACCACGCACACGCTGTCCGGCTCGTAGTTGGGAAGCAGCGCGTCGTCCCTGAAATAGCACAGCTCCTCGCTCCGAGCGGTGGAGTAGGCCCGCATGAAGGGAGGAATCTCGTTGGGCTTGAACCAGAGCTTGATCTCCCGCTCCGCTTCCTCATCCGTGGCCGAAGCGTGGATGAGATTGTCCATGCGCTCCCCGACTTCCTTTCCCGTCCCGTCCTTCAGGGTCACGATCGTGCCCAGGGAGCGGACGCATCCGGGCTTCTGTTCTCTGGCCGCATGTGGATTGGTGGGACCGGCGACTTCCCGCACCTTCTTCACCGCGTCCGGACCCTGATACACGATGGCGATCACCCGCTGACGGTGCGGTTCCTCGGGGTAGTGCACGCAGCCGGTGATGTAGTCGATCAGGGAGGGGTAGAAAACCTTGCCTCTGTGTTCCTCGTAATGAACCTCCGCAAGCATCCTGGTGACGTGAACCACCTTTGTGCCGGCAAAGATGAGCCCGGTATGGAACTCGGACAGCTGGGACAGCACGTAGCCGGTCAGGGAATTCTTCAAAGCATCCGGTTTGATCAATGCCAGGGTCTGCTCGAGCTCTCTGTTACGCATCCGGTCTCTCCTGAGGTTTACCGGATTTCGCCAGGCGGGTGGCGATCAATCCTGCCAGGACGGCCACGTCCTCGAGGGGTAGAAAATTGACGATCGCATCGTCGAAGAGGATATTCGCCTCCGCCGGGAACTCCTCGTCTCCGGCATGCAGCACGACCAGGCCCCTGATCTTCGGCAGGATATCGAGCTCGAAGGAGGCGTCCCCCAGCTGCGCCTCCCGCCAGTGAAGGTTGCGGCAGGCGCGGCCAAAAGCGTCGATATCCTGCCCGTAGCGGCGGGCGATGCGCCGGGGACCGCGCTTCTGGTAGGTCGGATCGTAGAACGAGGCACCGGGCAAATTCTTGAAGGCCACCAGGGTTCCCTTGACGGGTCGATTCTCCCGGCCCAGCAGGTAATGGAGGATGAGTATCTTTTCTACCAGGGGCAGATCCTGGGGACGGAACTCCAGACCCTGATCTTCCGGGATACGAAGCTCCACCCTGGTGCCGAAGAAGGACAGCCGGATCGTTGCCCCGTTCAGCACGGCTGCCGAGCGGGAGCAAAGCTCGGCGAGCTGTCCTGCGCTCAGCGCCCGCAGCTGCCGGACGGCCTTTTCGTAAGCGATCGTGTAGGCGGCCTTCATCCCGCCGAGGTTCTTGGGATCCACCACTGTCATCGATATCCTGTCCCACCGTTATAAACCATAATGACTGTATGTGTCACGGGGTTGCAGATGGTTGTTCGGCACTTATCCCGAGGAAACTCGTTTCTTCCTGCCGATCTTGATCAGCTGCCGACACTGTACTACCCTGGACAGTATGAAGAAGCCCCTCTGCATCTACGTAGCCGCCACCCGGCAGAACGACGGGAAGACCACCACCGCTCTCGGGCTGCTCGAGGCGATCAGCGAAATCTACCCTCAGATCGGATATATCAAGCCGGTGGGCCAGCAGGTCAAGCTCATCGGCGAGCACGAGATCGACAAGGACGCCACCCTCATGAAGGACGTGTTCCACATAGGCAGCCCCCTGTACGACATGAGTCCGGTCGCGGTACCCCACGGTTTCACCGAGGAGTACATCCTGCGGGGGGACGTGCATCAGCTCAGGCGGAGGATCCTCGAAGCCTACCAGCGTGAAAGCTCCGAGCAGCATTTCATGGTCATCGAGGGCACGGGACACGCCGGGGTAGGATCGGTCATCGATCTGTGCAACGCCGCCGTGGCCAAGATGCTCGATACGCCGGTGCTCATCATCACCTGCGGGGGGATCGGACGCCCCATTGACGAAGCAATGCTCAACAAGGCGGTGTTCGACAAATACGGCGTCGAAGTCCTGGGTGTGATCGTCAACAAGGTGATCCCCGAGAAGTATGAGAAGATCGACAGGCTGGTACGTCTCGGATTCAAGAAGAACGGCATCGACACCTTCGGGGTGATTCCCTTCAACCCGCTTCTGTCCAGCCCCACCCTCCGCCAGCTGCTCGAGGATATCCGGGGGGAACTGCTCAGCGGCGACGATGACAAGCTGGATGCCATCGTAAGCAAGATGCTGGTCGGGGCCATGGCCGCCCACGAAGCCTTCGATTTCTTCAAGGGGGATGTGCTTCTGATTACGCCGGGCAACCGGGAGGATCTCATCCTGGCCGCTGTTTCCTGCAATGTTCCCGGCATCCGGGAGGACTACACCGTCCGCGGCATCATCCTGACCTGCGGAATCTGGCCGAATCGAACGGTGCTCAAGATCGTCAAGCAGGCCGGCATTCCGGTGTTCCTCGTGAAGGACGATACCTTCACCACGGCCCAGAAGATCAACAGCCTGATCATCAAGATCCGTCCGGAGGACAAAGAGAAGATCTCCATGGTCAAACGCATGATCAAGGAGCATGTGGATGTGGAGGGGCTGATGGAACGTCTGCAGGCGCGGCGTCGATAGACAGCGCCCGCTCGCTCCATGCTCCGCCCCTGACAATCAGCGGGAGTAGAACTCCACGACCTGCCCGATGTCGCACTGCACCGGGATTTCCTCCCTCCCGGGCATGGCAACCAGCCGGGCTTTGAGCTCATCCTTCGAGACCTCCAGATACACCGGAGCTGCGGCCCGGCTGAGGGCCTCCCGGAAGCAGGCCAGCTTGCGGCTTCTCTCCCTGACCTGGAGCGTGTCCCCCGGTTTCAACCGATGCCCCGGGCTTTTGACCTTGCGGCCGTTGACCAGGAAATGCCCGTGGCTGACGTACTGCCGCGCGGCATAGATCGTCCTGGCAAGCCCTGCGCGCAGCACACAGGCATCGAGCCGGGTCTCCAGCATGCCCATCAACAGCTCCCCCGTGTTCCCGTGTTTGCTCACCGCTTTCCTGAAGGTACCCCGCAGCTGCTTCTCCGGGATGTTGTACTGGTAGCGCAGGCGCTGCTTCTCCAGGAGCTGCCTGCCGTAGTCCGATGGCTGCCGGCGCCGGGAGCGCGTATGCGGTTCCCCGGGGACCCCCTTCTTTCGCTCCATTATCCTGGCCGCCTTGGGGGTAAGGGCTATGCCGACGCGGCGGGCGAGCCGGACTTTCGGTCCCGTGTAGTTCATAGAGATCGTCTCCTCATTCTTTACTAAAAATATAGGGTATAAGCTACTCACAATGGGGACAATCGTCCACCCGCCTCGCGAGGCATTCAATGCCATCGCCATGCAGGAAGGCATTCGGGCTGCAGGGCCTGCGGTGTTCAGATTTCGGTCGAAGCGGGAGAAGTTGCTGCTGGAGATCTCCAGTCGGATGGCGTGGCCTCTGGCCAGGAGGCAAGCCGTGGCCCAGAGATCGATCCGGAAGCGGTACACCCGGCCCGGCTCGAGAAGCTCGGTACTGCCGTCCCCGTTTCGCCCAGAACCGACCGATCACCGGCATCCAGCAGTAGGGCTGCCGTTTCCCGTAGGGCATCCGTATGACGATGGCCTCGGTCGGCGCGGCCTGCGCCGGCAGCGCCGCAGTCAGTCCCCGGGAGGAAATGGAGATGCGCTGCAGCTGATTCCGAAAGCCGTGTACGCCAGAGCTCCGGCGGCTCTAGCCCGCCTGGCTGGAACGGGCCCAGCGGTTGATCCCCGACTCCGTGGCGTGCCTGTCGATCTCCGCCAGCTCCTCCGGAGTGAACTCCAGGTTGTTCAGGGCGGCGATGTTCTCCTCTATCTGCCCGGGCCGGGAGGCACCGACCAGCACGGTGGTGATTCGCGGGTCCCGCAGGCACCAGGCCACGGCCATCTGCGCCAGGCTCTGTCCCCGCCTGCGGGCAATCTCGTTCAAGGCGCGGATCTTGGCCAGATTCTCGTCGCTCAGGTATTCCTTCGGCAGGAAGTGCCCCGCCTTGACCGCCCGCGAATCTTCGGGGATGCCCTCCAGATACTTGTCGGTGAGCATGCCCTGGGCCAAGGGGGAGAACACGATGCAGCCGATGCCCTCCTCGCCCAGCACGTCGAGCAGACCCTGCTCGATCCAGCGGTTGAGAAGCGAGTAGGAGGGCTGGTGGATCAGGCAGGGCACGCCCATCTGCCTCAGGATCCGGGAGGCTTCGGCGGTCTTGCGGGCCGAGTAGGAGGAGATCCCGGCGTACAGGGCTTTGCCCTGCCGGACCGCGGTGGCCACCGCCCCGAGGGTCTCCTCCAGCGGCGTATCCGGGTCGAAACGGTGGGAGTAGAAGATGTCGACGTATTCCAGACCCATCCGTTTCAGGCTCTGGTCCAGGCTGGCCAGCAGGTACTTGCGGGAACCCCACTCCCCGTAGGGTCCGGGCCACATGTCGTAGCCCGCCTTGGTGGAGATGATCAGCTCGTCCCGGTAGGCGGCCAGATTCTCGCTGAAAATCCGGCCGAAATTGCGCTCCGCCGAGCCGGGGGGCGGCCCGTAGTTGTTGGCAAGATCGAAGTGGGTGATGCCCAGATCGAAGGCCCGGAAAATCATGCGCCGGGCATTGTCACTGACCCCCTTCCCGCCGAAGTTGTTCCACAGGCCCAGGGAGATCGCGGGCAGCTTGAGCCCGCTTCGCCCGCAGCGGTTGTACCTCATCTGTTCATAGCGCTTGTCATCCGGTGTATAATTCATCCCGATCCTCCATATTTCGCTTCAGCTGTCCCCATACACTAACACTTTTGGGGGTGCGTGGGTACCGATCTGTCCGGTTTCCGATCGGTGCGCAACCGCTCCGTAGAGGCAAAAAAAGCTTTCCTTCGGATTTGCTTCGTGGCAGACTATAACGGACCGAGTTCGCTACCAGGGGAAACGATCATGCCCGAATACGATCCCAAGGCCTACATGGAAAAGCTCTACCTGAGCGATCCCCTGCAGGACCCGCTGCTGCGGCGGGTGGTGGAGGCGGCCGGTTTGCCCGTAGGCAGCCGCGGGCTGGATGCCGGCTGCGGCGTGGGGCTGCAGATCCCGGGACTGGCCGAAGCGGTTGGCCCGGAAGGCCGCGTGACCGGGATGGACATCCGGCCGGAGTTCCTCGAGGAGGCGGGCAGAAATATCGACCGCTGGGGACTCGGGCCGCGGGTTTCCCTGATCCAGGGGGATATCTACGACCCGCCCTTCGCGGAGCGGGAGTTCGACTGGATCTGGAGCGCCAGCTGCGCCTGCTACTCGATGAGCCGTCCCCTGGAGCTGCTCGAGGTATTCCGCCGGATCCTCGAGCCCGGCGGCCAGCTCCTGATCGTGATCTGGTCCGCGCAGCAGCTTCTGCCCGGCTATCCCCGCCTGGAGGCGATGCTCAACGCCACCGCCGCGGGCATGGCGCCCTTCACGGCGGAGGATCCCCCGGACCGGCACTTTCTGCGGCTTCCCGGGTGGCTGAGAAAGGCCGGCTTCCTCGAAGTGGCGGCTCAGCCGTTCAGCCAGGGCATCTGCGCGCCCTTCGACAGGCCGATACGCGACGCCCTGCTCACCCTGATCGAGATGCGCTGGCCGGGAGCGGAGGAGGAGCTGAGCCGCGCGGACCGCCTGCTGTACCGGCGCATCACCGACCCGGACTCGCCTGATCTCATCGTCGATCTGCCGGACTACTACGGCTTCTACACCTACACGCTGTTTCGGGGGAGGAACCCCGCCTGAGGGAGGCCGCAGGCGGACTGCTCGGATGCCCGGCTGCGGTCCTATTTCAGGGGATCTATCACGGTGACGAGAGAGAATTTGTGGAACTCCGCGTCACGTGAATAGATCTTCTCGATTCCATGTTCCCTCATGAGGATCGCTGTATGGGCATCAGAGATCAAATTGCCCGAAACGAAGGGATGTTCCGCAAAAAAATCCGCCGCTACCCTCGAATGCGTCTCCGTTTCCGCCAACACGACGAGTCCCGGCGATAAAAGCAAACTCTCGATGAAGCGCCAGGCCTCCCCGCTCGACCAGGGTTGCTGGAACACCCGTGGATGGGTAACGACCCTCGTGAACTCGTAGAGAATTCCCCAGGTTACATGCCAGATTCCACTTTGATTGCACCAAGACTCCACCAGGCTTTTGCAGGTGGAGTACTCTGCTCCATCCTGGTTTGCCGCGTATACCAGTATATTCGTATCCACGACGAACATCAGCGTTCTTCCATCACCTCGTACAAGAGTTCCCTGTTGGAGATGTCGACCCGGGGTTTCCCTCCCCTGAAAGCGGGCAGCGTAACTTTTTGAACGTTTTTTTTCGGCTTCAACAGGGCCCGGCGCAGGGCGTCCTCCACGAGCTCGGACATTGTTTTGCCCGTGCGGGCTGCCTCCTGTTTCAGCCGCCGGCCTTCGCCGGCAGCTCCGGCGCGGGCAAACTCAGCCGAATTGTAGATGCCCTACCTTTAATTTGGGGAAAGAGGAAAAACTGCCGATTACCTTACGATTGCCGAGGAGGAACGCTCGCGATACATGGAACATCGGCGGGCGATCGCAGAGGTGATGAGCATGCTGGGGGACACGCCGCTGGTTTTTGACGGGGAGTTCAGCTACGTGAGTTTCTTTGAAGACCTGGAGATCGAGGGATTCCTGAGTTCAAAGATCTGAAAAGCCTGTTGGGGCTGGAGCGCATCATGAGCAAGGATCGCAAATACATGGAAAAGCTGATCATGCTTGTGCTGATAGCTTACACCATCGGGGTATTGGTTGGCGAAAAGATTCGGGACCGGATGTACCGGAGCGAAAAAAAATGAACCCGCTATTCTGGCCTTTTCATTCTGATTAGGCAGCGGGTTACCTTACCTGGCAAGGAAATACGAAAAATGAAAGTACTTGCGTACCGGCTGGTCCAACAGATGTTACACGCTTCAGAAGTTGTCCCAGCCTAGCTCGGGAGGTCAGGAAAAAAGATGTGTCCGCAACGCAGTCCGGACACATCCTGCTTCGTACCTGTTCCTACTGCTTCAGGAGATCGTTGATCTTCTGCTGTCCCCTTTCCGCGGCTTCCGCTGGGGGCACTTCGCTGAGCATCACGCCCTCGACCATCTCCTTGAGCACATCCTGGATCTGGGGCCCCTTGACATGCAGGAAGACGAAGTCCGACTTGGCCATGTCTGCGATGAAGACATTGGCGAATTTCTTGTTCTTGTACACTGCGGTCTCCAGCAGCTTCTTGCTGGGAATGGTATTCCCCACCTTGTCGAGCGTCTCCTCCGCGGCACTGCTGAAGGACATGGCGAGCCCCCAGGAGGCCTTCTGCACCGCCGGCGCGGAGGAAGCGTTGACCATGTGGTAGTGTCCGTACACCGCGGTGCCGTTGTCGCTCACCGCGTTCTGGAACCGAGGGTACGGGACGACCGAGACATGCGGCACCAGGGCCGGGTTCTCGGCCTTGATCCGGTCAACCTGGTAGAGTCCGCTGATGCACATGGCTACGGAGTTGTCGTCCTTGTTGAAGGTCGCCCGCGCGTTCTTGTACGTCGGTGAACCAAGGTTGCGCCCGTTGGGGCCCCAGACAGCCGTATACTGGAGGAGCTTGATCCAGGGCGGGGTGTTCACGGCCGCGCTCTTGCGATCGGCGCTCAGGATCGTGCCGCCCAGCTGCTGGGCCATGGGGGCCCAGAAGTACAGGTATTGGGGATAGCGGAAATCAAAACCACGGCGCCTGATGACCTGTCCATCTCGGATGGTGAGCTTTTCGGCCACCTCGACCATTTGCGCCCATGTCCTAGGGTAGTCCTTAGCCGGGTCCAAACCGACTTCCCGGCAGTACTTGTTGTTGATAAAGATGGCATAGTTGCTGATCTGCTGGGGCAGACCGTAGATCTTCCCGTCGAACAGAGCCCCCTTGAAGGTTACCGGTATATAGTCGTCCTGCAGGGCTTTGTAGCTAGCGTAGCCGATCGCTTTCAGGTCCACCGGCGCCACCCTGCCGGCCTCGATGTAGGGCCACTCGTCTTCGGCGGCCCAGTTGAACAAGTCTGGCCCCTTCTGGGCGGCGAAGGCGGTGAGGAGCTTCTCGGCCATCTTCTTGGAAGGGCCGGTCTCCCGCACCACGGACACGTTGGGGTGCTGCTGCTGGAACTCGGCAATGAGCCTCTCCTCCAACGGCGTGCGATTGGGGTCCTCGTCGGTCCAGTAGATGATCTGGACCGGCCCGGTTTCCTCGACCTGGGGCGTGGCGAACACGGGCAATCCTCCGGCTGCAAGCAGCAGGAGCATCGTGAGAGAGAATAACGACTTCATACGATCCCTCCTTAAAGGATAGGGCGCATTTCGTGATGGATAATAAGAATGGGATATAACTGGAGTGCTGTCTCTATTGGTATAAGCGCCTTTTTATTACTAGTTTAGGACATAGAGGTGACGAATGCAAATAAAATCGTATTTCGGGTGGGATTTCACGGATCGGATTTTTGCAATTGATTTTATGAAAAAATTGTATAGAGTTCCCCCTGGAGCAGGCAGTGAGTCAGAGTGATCATTACACGAAGCTCTGTTCCAGCCCGGGTGGGGATTGGTCGATCTTCACCAGACGACCTAGGATTCTTTTAACCTCTTCCGACTCGGTGATCACAGCAAGAATCCGCATCGGCGAGCTGCATCGACAGCAGGTCAAGGCGGTCACCTCGTACACCTGAGTGATGAGTCTGGCCCACGTAGGGCGGCTTTCTTGATCAGACACGGTCGATTCTTCAGAACTCGTCGAAATACGCGCCGTCTTGTAGGACTACTACATAGAAACCTTTCTTTGGCCTGCTCATATCGATGCCTGCAGCGGCGATCATGTCCCTACGCGTTATTAGAGAACACAGATTGCCCACGCGATACCGCCGGATAACTCACGGGCCTATCACTTTCCTTATTGGGGGTTGCTGAACAAAGCGATTTCCCCATTACTGGGCAGCGACCCATACTTGAATAGTCTCACCACCATTTGTAAGATGACGTAAGCCATTGTAGCGGTAGCGGATGCCTGATTCCGTCAGGCGGACCTGGGTGGGCGAGGCCAACAGGTCGTGCTCGAGCACAAATTCTTGAGGAATGTGGTATGACACCGCGCGAACGACTACGAAAAGCGATCAATCATGAGGAGCCCGATCGGGTGCCGCTGGATCTGGGCAGCACTCTGGTGACGGGAATCCAGGCCAGCATGTACGCTCGACTGAAGAAGGCCCTCGGTGTCGAGGGAGGAGAGATCAGAGTGTACGACCCCTATCAAATCTTAGCTGAAGTGGAGGACTCGGTAAAGACGAAGTTGGGGATCGATACCTATGGTATCCAGCTGCCCAAGACCTTTTTCGGGTACAAGAACGAGAAGTGGAAGCCCTTCACCCTCTTCGACGGTACCCAGGTAATG
>JAFGQJ010000234.1 GCA_016935715.1 Spirochaetales bacterium | reverse complement strand
TGTATTCCTCTCACATCCGCCATCTGTCCACCTCGAGCCAGGCGAAGCTCACGCTTCGCGAAGGCGATTGCCAGGCACAGGCGCGCAGCCGCCCGCCGGCCGGATAATCAGCGTCGATCGGTTTCATGCCGTCTTCCCCGGGGGTGAGGTGCCCTCCACACCTCGCCCCGACATCCTGTACACCTCGGCCAGGATGATCGCCATGACCTCGTAGTACTTCTCCGGGATCGCATCCCCTATCTCCACCTCCTGATAGAGGGTGCGGGCCAGCGGCTTGTTCTCCACCAGAGGTATATCGTTCTCTCTGGCTATCTCCCGGATCTTGAGGGCGATCGCATCCACCCCCTTGGCCGTAACCGTGGGGGCCTCCATGACCAGCCGGTCATATTCCACTGCAACGGAATAGTGCGTCGGGTTGGTGATCACCACGTCCGCCTTCGGTACGGCCCTCATCATATTGCGGGTCAGCAGATCGCGCATCCGTTCCCGCAGCCGGCTTTTGATCAGGGGGTCCCCTTCGTACATCCTCCGTTCTTCCTTGAGCTCCTGGCGGGACATCTTCAACGATTCCCTGTGCTGGCGCCGCTGAAACATGTAATCCGGGACGGAGAGCACCAGCATGGCGAGGGCCGCTTCCACGATGATTCGAAACGCGATCATGACGACCAGCCGGAATGCCGTAATGTGGTGCATGTCCACCGAATTGACGAGCTTGGGCAGCTGAGAGCGGATGTTGAGAAAGGCGATCACGAAGATGATCGCCACCTTGAGCAGGGTCTTGCCGAGGTTGAAGGCGGCCTCGCCTGAGAACAGCGCCCTTTTGAAAAAACGACCGAAATGGGGCACGATCCTGTCCAGATCCGGGGTGATCGGCTTGGCCGAAAAGAGGAACCCCACCTGGACCACGTTTCCCAGAAAGGCCGCCACGAAGGCGACCAGGAGGACCGGAAGGGTCAGCCTGAAGAAGTAGGAATAGAAAGCGGGCATCAGGCCTCCATCCGACGTGATATCCAGCTCCGTGGAGTGCTGAAGGAAGAAACGCAGCATGGACAGAACATTCTTGAGGAAAAAGGAGGAGACCAGAGCGAGGGTGGCGATGCCGAACAGGAGCACGAGGGAGGAGCTCAGCTCGACGCTCTTTGCCACCTTGCCCTCTTCCCGGGCTTTTCGCAGCTTGTGCTCTGTGGGCTCCTCCGTGCGACCCTCGTCCTCGGCCGCGAACCATTGCAGGTGGATGTCGAAGGGTGTCGCATCCCGGAACCCGGCGACACCGACCGTATATGCAGGGACGAAACACAGGTTCGTGAGCTCCGCGGATCCCGAGGCCCTCTGCAGCATTTCCCGCATACCCTACCCCCCCGCCGCCTTGAGGCCGGAGATGATTGTGCCCAGCTGCTGGAACCCGCCGTCCAGCAGGCGGGTGAAGGCCCCAATGAGAAAGGGGGTGGCCGCGGCGATCACGATCAGGGCGGTGCCGATGGCGATGGGAAAGCCCATCATCAGCAGGTTCATCTGGGGGGCGGCCTTGGCCAGCAGCCCCATGGTCACCGAAATCAGCAGCAGAGTTCCGAGGATGGGAAAGGAAATCGTCAGGGCGTTGACGAACAGCTCACCCAGGCTGCGCAGGAACAGTGGAAGCAGGTACGAACGTCCGGCCACCAGATCGACCGCCTGGATCGACTGGAAGGACTGGTATACGCCGACCAGCAGCAGCTTGTGGGCTCCCGAAATCACCAGAAAGGTGAACATCCCGGCGATGTTGAGAAACTGCCCCATGAGGGGTATCTCGATCTGGGCGAGGGGGTCGAATACCTGGGAGGCGCCGAAGCCCATCTGCAGGGAGAAAAACTGCCCGGCTACCTGAAACACGGCAAAGACGATATTCAGGAAAAACCCCAGGATGATGCCAATCATCGCCTCTCCCAGCACCACGAGGAAGTAGTCCACGGCGTTTTCTGGAAGCAGGTACCCCTGTTCGGCTACCCAGGGGAATATGGCGATGGAAACGAAGAGGGCGAATCCCAGCTTTGCCGTCTGTGGAAAGGCCTGGGAGGAGAACAGGGGCGCGACCTGGATCAGGGCCGTCACCCTCACGAGTATTATGAGAAATATTCGGAAGTTCG
Source organism: Spirochaetales bacterium (assembly GCA_016935715.1). Taxonomy (GTDB): domain Bacteria; phylum Spirochaetota; class Spirochaetia; order SZUA-6; family DRHE01; genus JAFGQJ01. The sequence goes on along the minus strand of JAFGQJ010000234.1, from coordinate 19,323 downwards.
CCGCCAGGGTGCCGATCATCGCTTCAGCCGCCCAACTCCGGGATTCTGCCGAACAACCGCAACGTGAATTGAACCATGGACACGACGATCCACGGTCCGAACAGGATCAGAGCCCCTAGAATCGCGGCGATCTTGGGCACGAATGTAAGGGTCTGCTCCTGAATCGAGGTGGTCGCCTGGAAGATCGAAATGATCAATCCCACCAGCAACCCGACCAGCAGCAGAGGCGCGGCGATCATCAGGGCCTGCAGCGCGCCGCCGCGGATCAGGTCGACTGCAAATCCTACCGACACTTGTCCCCTCCTTCTTTTATTATCGGAAACTCTGCACGACCTGAAGGGTCAACAGGTTCCATCCATCCACCAGCACGAAGACGATGAGCTTGAAGGGAAGGGAGATCATCACCGGTGGAAGCATGATCATTCCCATGGACATCAGCGTGGAAGCCACGACGATGTCGATTATGATGAACGGAATAAAAAGCAGGATCCCGATCTTGAAGGCCACGGTGAGCTCGTGCAGAACGAAGGCGGGAATCAGAACCTCCGTGGGCACGTCTGCCAGGGTGTTCGGTTTTGGCAGCTCCCGCATGCGCATGAACAGCCGGATATTCTCCGGATCGTTCTGCATCTGCCTGTACATGAACAGGCGCAGCGGGCTCTCCGCGTTCCTGTACATCACTTCGATGCCTATCTCCCCCTCGGCAAAAGGCTTGAAGGACTCGTTGTAGATCGTGCTCAAAGTGGGCCACATGATGAACAGGGAGAGGAACAGCGCCAATCCCATCAGGATCTGGTTAGGAGGCACCTGCTGGAGCGACAGGGCCCGTTTTACGAAATCGAACACGATCGCGATCCTGAGGAATGAGGTCATGAGGATCAGTATGGAGGGGGCCAGGGTGAGCACGGCCAGGAGCAGCAGCAGCTGAATCGACAGCACGACTTCCCGGTTGCTCTGCGCTTCCCGCACGTTGAGATCGACATAGGGGAAGGGGGCCCCCGGAGCGGCGGGGCGCAGGCCCGTGTCCTGGGGGAAGACAACGCCGGGAAGGAGCAGCATTGCCAATATGAGTAGCAGTAGAGTCTTTTTTATCATGTCCCCTCCCAGTTTCTCGCCCCTAGAGCTTCTCCAGACGCCGCCTCTGCTGCTTCATGAAATCTATCGTATCTCCCACCGATGATGGTTTGTTGCCCGATTTGAGCAGGGACTGGAAAAACTGCGCGAATCCCTGGGGCCTGCCGCTGTCCATCTGTGACCGTTCCAGGGCGATGGAGTCCAGGGTTTCCTGATCCCGGATCTCCGAAATCAGGGAGATGCTTCCCTCGGCCGATCCCACCAGAAAGACCTGCTTTCCCAGCTCGACCAGATGCAACGACCGGTTTCCCGAAAGGTTTCGGGTCCCCAGCATCCGAATGAGATCGTTCTGCGGGAGCTGACGCCGCAGGCCGCGTTTGAGCATCCAGAAAATCAAGTAGATCACCCCGACGACCGCGGCCAGGATCAGCACCATGCGGATAAAATCCCACGATGAAACCAGGGGGGCTCCCTGGACCGCCTCCTGGGTTTCGCCGCCCGGCCGTTCCTCCGCCGCGTCCAGAATCAGCAGGGATTCCTCCCGCGGACGCCTGGAATCAGAATCGATGCCTTCCGAGCTTTCCTGGCCGAGGGAAGCGAATGACGGTACGAGGAGAAGCACGCCCAGAAAGAGCAGAAACCTGCCCTTCCCGGCTGATGATCTAAGTGTGGATTTCACGTTCCCCTCCCAAAGAACAGCTAGTATTGTACGCTACATTCCCATTTAAGTCAAATCACTCATCCGCTGCATGGGCGAGACGATTTCCGTCACCCGGACACCGAAGTTTTCGTCGATTACGACTACCTCCCCTTTGGCGATCAGTTTGTGATTGACCAGGATGTCCACCGGTTCGCCGGCCAGCTTGTCCAGCTCGATGATCGTCCCCTCGCCGATGCCCAGAATTTCCCGGATCAACTTCCGGGTACGACCCAGCTCCACGGTGAGCTCCATGTAGACGTCCATGAGCAGACCGATGTTGCCCTGCTCCCCCGCAGCGGCTGCGCCCTGGAGATTGGCGAACTGCACGGGCTGAACGTTCGGAGGCGTCTGGCCGGAACCCATTCCGAAGCCCTGAGGCGCTCCGAAGGATTGCCCGAATGTCTGGGCGATTCCGCCCTGGCCCCGCTGCTGCTGGGCCCCCGCGCCGGAAGCTGCGGTGTAACCCGCCCTCCCGGCGGCTGCCGGCGCCGCCTCCGGCCGGCCCGGGGCGGAGGCGGTCGCATTGATGATCTCTTTCGCCAGGGACAGGGAGTACAGCTCGGTCAACCTGGCCGGATTTTCCCCTTCGATCATCAGGGGGTATTCCAGCCTGACCACCACCTCACCCTGGGGCAGGCGGACCTTTTCTCTGCCGACGCTCTGGTAGTCCGCCGGGGCGTTTTGAACGGTCTTACCGCTCTGATTGCCTATCTCCGTGGCCACCGGCCCGCTGATCTGTGAGAAGGCCTCCGCCACGGCGGACAGTGCCGCGTCATCCAGCTCCACGCCGCTCTGTCCCATCATCAGGGCAGCGATCGCCTGAGCCGTGCCCGCATCCAACAGATAGGAGTGTTCCCCCTGCAGTGCGTCGGTGAAATCGATCTTGACGTCCACCACCTCTTCGGGCAGCTGATCCAGGATTTCCTCCCCCGTAACCAGCTCGAGGGCGGGTCGTTCCAGATTGACGTTCTTGCGTGTCAGAATCGACAGATTGGAGGCTTGAGAATCGATAACCCCTCCCAACAGAGCGAGAAACCGGCCTTTCTCCTCGTCGGACAGCGGTTCGCTTCCGCCGCCGAAGCCGGTGTCGATCTCCAGACTCTCGGTTTCCTGCAGCAATGCATCAATTTCGTCTTGGGACAGTGATCCGTCGCTCATACCTCTTCCTCCCCACTGGTGGTTAGTTCCTCAAAATCCGTCTGGTCGATATCTTCGAGTTTTTTGATCACCTGCACGGCCATCTTGTTTCCCAAAACCCCGGGACGACAGAGGAACTTCCTGCGGTCACTGATCCGCACGGTCATCGGATCATTGACTCTGACCGAGTCCAGTCGAATGATATCTCCAACCCGCAAAGCGAGCACGTCGCGTACTTTTATGTCCATGGCGCCGATCTCGGCCATCAGGGTAACGGTTACCGAAGCCAGACGATCTCTCAGGATGTTCAGATTCTCCGTGGTGGTGCCCCTCCGGGTGGAGGCGTACCAGTACTGGGCCGAGAGCTTCGAGATGATCGGTTCTATGGTGAGATAGGGGATGCAGAGGTTCATCATTCCCTCCACTTCCCCGACCTTGGTTTCCAGCGTGATCAGGATGACCATCTCCGAGGGCGGCACGATCTGGGCGAACTGAGGATTGGTTTCGATCCCCCCCAGGCGGGGGCGCAGATCGATCACGGTGCTCCAGCTCTCCCTCAGGTTCCCCAGTACCCGGACGATGATGCCCTCCATGACGGCCTGCTCGATGTCGGTGAGATCCCTGGAAAACTTGGCACCCTCGCCCTGGCCGCCGAACAGCCTGTCGATCACCGAGAAGGTAATGGCCGGGTCTATCTCCAGGATGGCCGATCCTTTCAGGGGATCCATGTCGATCACCGCCAGGGTGGTGGGATTGGGGATCGATCTGATGAACTCCTCGTAGGTCAGCTGATCCACCGAGGCCACGTGCACGTGCACCAGAGAACGCAGCTGGGCGGACATGGAGGTGGTGGTGAGACGGGCGAAAGTCTCGTGCATGATCGAAACCGTGCGGATCTGATCCTTGGAAAACTTGTCCGGACGCTTGAAATCATAGATCTTGATCTTGCGCTGATCCCGTGGCTGGTGGATCTCCTCGGTGGAGATCTCACCCGCTGAGATTGCCGAGAGAAGTTGATCGATCTCGTCCTGGGACAGTACTTCCGCCATAAGTGAAAACTCCTACTGGGTCACCACGAAATCCCTGAATACGACCGCATCAATCTGCCCTTCCTTGAGCACCTTGTTTATCTGGCTGCGCAGATCCTCCTGGATCTGTCTGTAGTTCTCCGGCCTGAGCTCGCTGCTTCTCCTGTTGCTCAGGTACAGGAGCACCAAGTTCTGGATCTCCCGCTTCCTGGCGGCGAGCTCGATGGCCAGGGCTTGCTCCCTGGGTTCGTAACCCAGACTGATCCGTGCGCTGAAGATGGCCGGCACCTCGTCGGAGGTGACTCCCCGTATCTCCTCCATTGTATCGTCATAGTTCAGGGGCTCCGGCCTGGCGCTGTACTCGGGAGAAATCTCCTGGAGCTCTGAAGCGGCACGTCCTCTGTTCACCAGGTTGAAGGTCACCACGGTGGTGGTCACGCCCAGGATCACGAAACCGAGACCGATGGCCACCCATTTGAGCGCCCGCACGAGAAAAGTGGGCAGGAATCCCGCTTTTCTCCCTGCCGGGGTGATCTCATCGGCTCCCGCGCCTACGTCCTCTAAGCTCAAACCCTCTTCATCGGACATGAACAGCTCCTATATCCAAATTTAGAGAAATTGCACCGACAATTCAAACCCCTCACAGGTGCCCCTCCGTGAGCAGAACGATGTCCACCCTCCGGTTGTAGGCCCGTCCTTCCCGGGTCTCATTCGAAGCCAGAGGAACGGTGTCCGCGAAGCCGGCAACCTGGCACTGGTTTTCGTCCACGCCGAAATCCACCAGGTAGTGGAGAACATTCACAGCCCTTTCAGCGGAAAGCTCCCAGTTCGTCTCCCACCGTCCCTGCGGATCCGTGGCGATATCGTCCGTATGCCCCTCGATGCGGAACTTCCTTCCCCTCATCTCGGGGGAGCTCATCAGTGTGGCCACTTTCTGCAGGACCTGGCGGGATTCCTCGATGTTTATGTCGGCGCTGGCCGGTTCGAAAAAGGAATCCGCGGCCAGAGAGATGATCAGGCCCCGCTCATCCTCCTTGATCCGCACCTTCTTTGTCTTGAGCTCGGGCTGGAACTGGGAGATGGCGGTCCGGCGGGCCTTGTCCAGTGCCTTTCCCGCTTCCCTGGAAGGAAGCCCCATGATCGTGTGGCCCAGCTCGGCCAGTTTGCCGACCTGGAGGGTGTTGCCGCCCGAGAAAGAGCCCAATCCCTGGAATGCGGCCAGGATCATGCGCAGCTCCGCACCATCTATCTCCGCGGTGGTGAACATCAGGATGAAAAAGGTCAGCAGCAGGGTGGTCATGTCACCGTAGGTGACCATCCACGCCGGAGAGCCTTCATCTACCTTTCTCTCTCGCTTCTTCGGCTTCGGCATCGCTTTGCGCTCTACTCCCTGACCGCTTCCTGGCGGACCGCCTCTCTGCGCAGCGGCGGCAGGAAAGCCAGCAGCTTCTCCTCCAGGATGCGCGGGTTGTCTCCCGATTGGATGGAGAGGATGCCCTCTATCATGATCTCCTTCACCAGGCTCTCACCCTCGTCCCGGTCTTCCAGCTTGCGTTTGACCGGCAGAAACACCAGGTATCCGAGCACCGCCCCGTACAGCGTGGTGATCAGCGCCGTCGACATACCCATGCCGATCGCCGACTTGTCTTCTATCTGGGCCAGCATGACGATCAAACCGATCAACGTTCCGATCATGCCGAATGCTGGCGCCAGCTTGCTCCAGTCATCGAAAACGCCGATCCCGATGGCATGACGGGACTGGATCTGGTTCAGCTCGTTGTAGAGGATGTTCTTGATGATATCCGGATCCGTGCCGTCCACGACGAGCTGGATCCCCTTCCGTAAAAATTCGTCCTCCACCTCCTCCAGATCGTCCTCCAATGCCAAAAGACCCTCCCGGCGGGCTTTCTCCGAGAAGGTAACCAGCTGGCTGATGATCCTCTCCTCTTCGTATACGGGAACCCGAAGGGTCAGGCGGAAATAACGCACGATGCCCAACACCCGGCTCAGGGGGTTGGCTACCATCAGGGCGCAGAAAGAGCCGATGATCGTAATGAAAATCGAGGAAAGACTGGCGAAACGTATCAGTGAGCCCCCCGCCCAGAAGATACCCGTAATCAGGGCGGCGAAACCCACCAAAAGGCCTACTACCGTCGCAAGATCCACGCTCTACTCCTCGTTCTTGAAAGCCCCTATGAGCTTTCGATAGCTCACGATCCGCTGCAGAATTTGCTCATACGGCTCGCGTACGACGAGCCGTTTGCCGGAGAGCATGACCATGGTGGTATCGGGATTCGCCTCGATGTATTCGATCTGATGGGGATTCACATAGTAGGTTCTCCCGTCAAGTCTGGTCACCTCTATCATCTATTTCATCTAATTCCTTTACCGTTTCAATGTCAACAGTTCCTGGATCATCTGGTCGGAGGTCGTTATGGTTCGGGAGTTTGCCTGGAACCCTCTCTGGGTCACGATCATGTCGGTGAACTGCTCGGCCAGATCCACATTGCTCATCTCCAGTGCACCGGCGATGATTTTGCCCTTGCCGGCGATTCCCGCCGCATCGATGCGGGCCTCTCCCGAGTTGTTCGACACTTCGTATGTGTTTTCTCCCACCTTCTCCAGCCCTCCGGGGTTGGTGAAGCCGGCCAGCGCCACCTGACCGATGGAACGGTTGGTGCCGTTGGAGTACACGCCCGTTATCACCCCGCTCTGATCGATCTTGAAGCTCTCCAGGTATCCCATGGGATAGCCGTCCTGAATGATCGCCTTGGTCGAGCTCTTCTCCGCGAACTGGGTGACAGCGTTTCGATAGCTGCCCACCTCGCCGAGATTGAGGATGAACAACTGGCGAACCGCCGCTTCACCCGGCGGGATCGTGGCCTCCGGCACATCGAAGCCGACCTGGACCTGCAGCGTTCCCTCGGCGATGGTATCTCCCTGCGCGTCCAGCACTGCGGCCAGGGACCCGAGGTTGTCGAAATCGATGAAGAAAAGGTTGTCCGGGTTGTTGGCCGCACCGATCTCGACGAGGGTATTGGTGGGAACCTCTGCACCCGGATCCACGATCACCTCGGCCTGCCAGCGGTTGGCAATCCCCACCACCCTGGTGAAGTTGACCTGCAGCTGGTGTACGTTGCCGAAGGAATCGTAGATATCGAAGGTCGTGGTCCAGGTCCCGTTCAGGATCGTCTCCTGGGCGGCCCCTGCAGGGATCTCGGGGGTGCGCTTGTCCAGGTTGCAGGCCAGCTCGACCTCGGTGGTGGCGGAGGCGGGGTCCTTGTCCCCGACCGGGATGATCAGGTCTGTGAGGTCGGCAGCGGTGTTGATGACGGTCGTGCCGTCGATGGTAATCGCCTGCCACCCCTGGACCCGCAGCCCGTTGGCAGGATCCACCAGCGTGCCGTCCCTGTCGATGCCGAACGATCCATCCCGCGAGAAGTAGCGTTTCTCCCCGTCTTGCAGTATGAACATCCCTTCGCCCTGCACGGCCAGGTCCGTCATCACGCCGGTAGACTGCAGCGATCCCTGTGTATGGATCGTGTCGATGGAGGCGATGACCATGCCCAGACCGACCTGCTTCGGATTGACTCCGCCCACCTCATCCGTGGGTTTGGCCGCCCCCGACAGGGTCTGGGAGAGCATGTCCTGGAAGTTGACCCGCCCCTTCTTGAAACCGGTGGTGTTGATGTTGGAGATGTTGTTCCCCAGAACGTCCATTCGTATCTGGTGGTTCTGGAGACCGGAAACTCCGGAGTAAAGCGAACGCATCATGGCTTTCTCTCTCCTTGCTATTCCATCACGCTCAGAACTTGTGATACGTCGTAATATCTGCCTTCTACCAGTATTTGGGGAAATTCACTACCTGTGATCTCCTCAACCCTCCCGGATACCTTGCTGTCCCCGACGGCGATCTGGACGGTTTTACCCAGAAGTCCGATCGCCTGGCTCCTGGCCATGATCCCGAACACCTTGGCCAGATCCGCGCTCATGTTCGTCATCTGTTCCAAGGTGGAAAACTGAGCCATTTGAGCCACGAACTCCTTGTCCTCCAGCGGCGAGGTGGGGTCCTGATGGGTCAACTGGGTCAGGAGGATCCGCAGGAAATCATCCTTGCCCAGCGACTGCCCCGCTCCGGCCGCCTCGGCGGGGTTCAACCCCCTGTTGTAATTTTCCACCTGTCTGGTCAGGCGCGTCAGATCATCGGCGGATAACAACGTTGTGATGTCCATGGCTGCTTTCCTCTGCCGGGTGAAATACTTTCACCCTTCGCTACGCGAGCCGGCCAACGGTTTGCTAGGCAAACAGGTTGATCAGCTCGTAATCAGGCTTCATATCCAGAAACATCGGGATCGCCTTCTCGAACTCTTCGGAACCACCGGCGCCGGGCCAGCCGGCCGGCGGCGCCTGAGCCTGCTCCTGTCCGCTCGGGCTTCTCCGATGCCCCACGGATACCTCCAGGTTGGTCTGGTACCCTTCCATGCGCAGGGCATTTCTCAAATTGTCCAGGCTGGATTCGACCAGCTCCTTGACACTATTATTGTCGACAACTATCCGCCCCTCTAAACTGCTTTCGCTCAAGGCGAGGCGGATGCGCACGCTTCCGAGATTCTCCGGTTTCAACACCAGACGGATCTCGCCGGCACCGCCGCTCTTCAGGATGATCCCCGTCTGCTTGACGACCTCCGGGATGAAGCGGCTCTGGAAATCGGCAGCCGGCCGCGTCGACCTCCCTGCCGTCTCCGGGGCTGCCGAGGGTGCACGGCCCTGGGCCTGTGCCCGCAGCAGCACCGAACCGTCTCTCTCGGGAGCCTCGGTGATCTTCTCTCCGCTGAGGGCGGCGGGGGATCGGTTCACTCCCGGCTGATCCTGAGAGTCCCTGGACGCCGCCTGATCCTTGCGAAGATCCACTACCACGACTCTGGGCTTCCTGTCCGCGCTGCGTACCTCACCGATCCGGCGCCTGCCGGCGCTTCTGTCCGGCTCGGTTTCCCCGGGGGGCAGGATCCGCTTCTTGCCCGCTGCCGCCGCGGCTTCGTTCGAAGCCCTGGCACCGAGCAGCTCGGCCAGTTTTTCTAAAACCCGGGCCAGCTTGTTCCGGTTTTGTCCGCCTCTCGCCGAGGCAGCCATCGACCGCAAGGCCCGCACCGGGTCGCTCAGATCGCGGCTGTCGAGGCCGAGGCTCTCGGCGTACCGCAGCAGCTCCCTGGGGCTCGCCTTCATCAGAAGCTGTATCAGCTCCCGCCCGTTCATATTCCCGAGCAGCTCCCGGAGCCCGTCCGGAAGGTCCCCGGCCGCCCCGGCGCGCCGCTTCGCCGCGTCCGCCGGCTTGCGGTCCGCTTTGAGCTCGCCGATGCGGATCGCGCTTTGCCTCCCTTGCGCCTTCTCCAGGCTCCTGGCAAAGCTCTCGGCCTCAGTCCTGGCCCCCGCCTTCCTGCCGCTCAGGGCCTGGGCGGCCGGGGAGGAGCATTCGGCCGCGCCTTCCGGCTTAACGGGCTTCGGGGAAGCGAAATCCAATACGAACAACTTTTCAACCCCCTGTCGTTCTCGACATTTTCCGCTGCAGCGCCGCGGCTCTGTCGGCAGGCATCAGAGACAGCCAGTAGGAAACCAGGGAAACCTCCCCCGCATCCCGTGCCTGCTCTTCGGTCATCCGAAAGATATCGATCACATCCTGATCGTCCATCTGAAGCAGGATCTTCACCGCGCTTTCCGGCGGCATACCCACAAGGTATTCCGAGTTCCGCCGCAGGTTTACTCTTCTATTTTCGAAAGCCTGCAAACGTTCGTTAAACACTTTTTCCCGATCTTCTACCGCCTTCTCCCGCTCCTCCAGCTGCTCGACCATCTGGTTGATCTCCGCCCGGGCGCTGTCCAGCTCCTGCTCCCAGGCATCCAGCTCTTCGGAGCGAATTGCCAGCGCCTCCAGCTGCTTGGCCATTCGTTCCTTTTCCAAAAGCAACGGATCCTCAGCGTCCACCACCACTTTTTCACCGCGAATCAGCGTGAACACCGGAGCCAGCAGGCTCCCCGCGTCCACAATGCCCAGGTAGTCGAACCAAACCAGGCCGCCCAGCAAGAGAACCGCCACGAGGAGCAGGAGGATCACGATTCGAAAACCCGCTCCAACAGAACTGTATTCCATCATGGCTGCAATCCCCCTTAAAGGCTCTTCCTGATGAACTGGCTGGAGTTCAGGTCATCGACCTCTTTGAACTCCTCCAGCTTCGCCTGTGCGTAATACTGCGACTCTCGCTTCTCTTTCAGTTTTTCGAGCACCTTCTTGTCCCGGGAAACCTCCTGGTATTTCTTCTGCACTTCGCAGCGCTGGCGCATCTTCTCTTCGAGCTCTTCTTTCAATCTCTTCTGTTCCTGACCCAGCCTGTTGATGTAGTGCTCCCTGTAGGTGAGCAGGGACAGGTCCAGGAGCCTGCCCCGCTTCGCATCGATGCGCAGCGCTCCCCGCGCCTGTTCCCCGTTCTCCGTTATCCTTCGCGACAGACGGGCGCACAACCCCGAAGCGGCGGCCAGCCTGGCTAGCCACTCCCGCTCCCGGTGCGCGCGTATCTCAAGTATCCGCTCGAGCCTGAAGTGAAACCGCTTCACTTCCCAACTCCTCCTCCGGGATGGGCACATCGCTTATCTCGCCCATACGGATGTAGCTTTGCTCCATCGGGTGCTTCTCATCTATGGCCTGAATGAGGAACTCGTTGATCTCCGGCATCTTGTCGATCGCCTGGTCGATCTCGGCGTTCGAGCCCTCCACGTACGCTCCCACGTTGATCAGATCTTCCGCCTCCCGGTAGGTGGCCAGCATCCGGCGCAGCCTGCCGGCGGCTTTTTTGATATTCGGCCCTGTTACCTTCTCGGCCAATCTGGACACCGACTGCAGGACATCCACCGCAGGATAGTGGTTCCTCTGGGCCAGCTCCCTGGTCAGCACGACGTGCCCGTCCAGTATTCCCCGAACCGCATCGCTGACCGGCTCGTCCAGATCATCCCCTTCCACCAGGACGGAGTAGAAGCCGGTGATCGTACCCTTGGGGGATGTACCGCTTCGCTCCAAAAGCTTGGGCAGCAGCGAGAACACCGACGGGGTGAAGCCGCGGTTGGCCGGCGGCTCGCCCACCGCCAGGCCGATCTCCCGCTGCGCCCGGGCGAAGCGGGTCACCGAATCGAACAGCAGCATCACGTCTTTGCCCTGGTCGCGGAAATACTCGGCGATGGCCGTGGCCACGTAGGCGCCCCTTATTCTGGAAAGCGGGGGTTTGTTGGAAGAGGCCACCACGACCACCGATCGCTCGAGGCCCTCCGGACCCAGGTCGTTTTCGATGAAGTCCCGCACTTCCCGCCCCCGTTCGCCGATCAGAGCAATCACGCTGACGTCTGCGGAGGTGTTGCGGGCGATCATCCCCAGCAGGGTTGATTTGCCGATTCCGCTGCCGGAGAATATTCCGACCCGCTGCCCCTTGCCCACCGTCACCAGCGTATCGATGGAGCGGATGCCCGTGCCGACTTTCTGTTCGATCCTCGGCCGGCGCAGCACGTCCGGCGGGGGCTGGTAGATCGGGTACCAGATGGATGAGCCTATGTCCCCGCCGCCGTCCATGGGTTTGCCCATGCCGTCGAGCACCCTGCCCAGCAGCTTCTCGGATACCGGGACGGACAGCTGCTCACCCATGGCGATCACCTTGCAGCCCACCGTGATCCCCTCCATCTCGTCGTACGGCATGATCTGCACGGTCTTTCCCCGCAGCCCTACGACCTCCGCCCAGACGATCCGACGGCTGTCAGGCAGTACGATCTGGCACAGCTCCCCCACCACGGCCCTGGGGCCCGTGGACTGCACGATCAGCCCCCCCTGCACGCGCTGCACCACGCCGGTATATTTGATGGGATCGATTCTCTCCAGGGTATGAGCGTACTTGTCGAAAATTCCCAATTTTCCCCTCCCTGAAAAATGGGTATCCGGCGGCCCCACGGGCCGATCAGCTTCCGGCGCCTGCCTATCCCTCCCCTTTGGATCGGATCGGCGCCAGCTCGATTATCTTCTCCTCGATCTCGTGGAGCTGCGAGGAGATGCGGGCATCGATCTGCCCGAAGTCGGTTTCCACGATGCACCCGCCTCGATCCACCGAACTGTCCTCCAGGACCGTGATGGATTTGACGTTCTCCACCATCTTCATGAAGTCGTTGATGTGCTCCGAGGTGAGCTCCACGTCGGCCAGATTGACCCGGATCACGACGTCCCCGCGACTCTTCAGCTTTCGCAGGCTTTGGACCACATTGTTGATGACCACGTTCCGCTGGTTTTCCGAGATTACCTTGATCACCTTCTTGGCTATCAGCAGGACCAGATTGATGACCTGGGTCTCCGATTCCTGAATGATCTCGTTTCTCTTGTCTATGGCCGCGGAGATGATCTTCTGGAGCGTCTCCACCAGGCGTTCCACCTCCCGGCGGCCTTCCTGGAAGCCTTCTTCCCGGCCCTCTTCGTGGCCTTTGGCGAAGGCATCCTTCAGCTCCTTCTCCACCTTGGATTGGATCTCGGCTTCCAAACCTTCCGCCTGCCTCCTGGCTTCCTCCACGATGCGCCTGGCCTCGTCCTCCGCCTCCTGGCGGATCTTCTGGGCCTGGTTGTTCTTGCGTTTGACCTCGTCGAAGGCCGCCCGTTCCGCCTCTTTGCGGATCGCCTCCGCCTCCTCCTGGGCCGCCTGGATCAGCCGGGCCTTGTCCTGCTCCCAGTTGGTTTTGAACTCATCCGCTTCCCGGCGCAGATCTTCCACCGTGGGGCCGGTGTATTCCTCCAGGCTCTCCACCTCTTCGAAGCTCTCCTCCGGCTCCACCAGGGGAGGCTTGATGAACACCTTGCGGGATTGGTAGAGAATCTCATCCGCTCGAAAAACATTCTTTGCCACTTTAAACCACCAGTTCGTCCTCGCCGGCCCGGGCGACCACTATCTCCCCCTGCTCTTCCAGCTTGCGTATGATGGAAACGATGCGCTGCTGGGCTTCCTCCACATCCTTCAGGCGGATCGGGCCCATGTAGTCCATGTCTTCCTTGAGCAGGGTAGCGGCACGCTTGCTCATGTTCCGGAATATCTTGTCCTGGACCTCCGAGTCCACGGCCTTCAAGGCCTTGGCCAGCTCCGTGGTATCCACCTCCCGCAGCACTTTCTGAATGGCCCGGTCGTCCAGGAGGACGATATCCTCGAATACGAACATGCGCTTCTTGATGTCCTCGGCCAGCTCCGGATCATCCTCCTCCAGCCGCTCGATGATCCCCTTCTCCGTAGATCGATCCACCAGATTGAGGATCTCCACGATGCTTTCCACGCCGCCGGCGGCGGTGTAGTCCTCCGACGAAAGGGTGGACAGCTTCTTCTCCAGCACCCGCTCCACTTCCCGAAGGATCTCCGGAGAGGTCCTGTCCATGGTGGCGATCCTCTTGGCTACATCTGACTGCACCTCGCTGGGAAGCGCTCCCAGGATCACGGAGGCCTTGTTCGGCTCCAGATAGGCCAGGATCAGGGCGATGGTCTGGGGATGCTCCTGCTGGATGAAGTTCAGCAGGTGAGCGGGATCGGTTCTGCGGATGAAGTCGAAGGGACGCACCTGCAGGGAGCTGGTCAGGCGGTTGATGATATCCACCGCCTTCTGGCTTCCCACCGATTTCTCCAGCAGCTCCCGGGCGTATTCGATGCCGCCGGTGGAGATGAAGTCCTGAGCCATCATGAGCTCCTGGAACTCCATCAGCACCTGGTCGCGGTCCGCGGGATCTATGGACTCATTGCGGGCGATTTCGAAGGTCAGCTGCTCGATCTCGTCATCCCGCAGGTGCTTGAAGATGTCGGAGGCGATCTCGTGGCCCAGGGTGATGATGAAGATCGCCGCCTTCTGACGGCCGGTCAGCTGCTTCTTCGGTCCTCCGTGGCCTCTGGTTTTCTTCCCCGGCGGTGGGGCCGGGGCGACAGCGCTTGCTTCCCTCTTTGCCATCTTCTACTCCTCCAACAGCCACGTGCGGATCAGCTGAGCCACGTCCTCGGGATGCTCCCGAGCCATATTGATCGCGTTCTCCTGCATCTCCATCCGCGCCCGTTCCTCGACCGACAGCTCGACCTCCGCCCCCTCCTCTTCTGCTCTGCGCAGCGCCGCTTCGCGCATGGCCTGGTGCTGCCGGGCCAGCTCTTCTTCCCGAAGGCGTCTTCTGCGCTCCAGCTCCTTGGCGATCAGGCGGTACAGGACGATGGCAAAAATGATCGCCCCCAGACCGATGATGACCGACATGATCGTGGTCCTCATCTGGCGCTGGCGGCGCAACTGCTCATCCTCTGTGGCGAACTGGGCGCTCCTGTCGAAGGGGATGTGCTCTACTGTAACCGAATCCCCCCGGTCCCTGTCGTAGCCCACCGCGTCCCTGATCAGGCTTTCAGCCTTGCGCAGGTCCTCTTCGCTGACAGGCGTGTATTCCCGCTTGATGCTCCCGTCGGGATTTACCTCCACCTGTCCGTCTTCATTGTATACCCTGCGCCATACTCCATCAATAGCGACGCCCGTGGTGATTCTCTCGATGCTCCAGGGGCTCTTCTCCTGGTAGGTGCTCTTCTTGTTCACCACTTCGTTCTGGATCAGGGACGATTGATCGTATTTGCCCACCAGATTCGAAAGGTCCTTGTACGCTGGGGGCGTCTGCCCTTCCTGCCCCGGAGGCCCCTCCGGGTTGAATCCCGTACCCTCGAAATGCTCCTCCGTCACCTCCTTGGACAGGGTGATGGAGGGCACGACCTCGCTCTCATCGAAGGGGGTCCGCGGGTTGTCCTTCTTCATGGTGACCGGAAAGTGCTCCTCCATGTTCACCGTCTGTTTGCTCATGTCCAGGTCGATGTCCAGCTTCACGATCTCCACCCTGTCGAAGCTGAAGATCGTGCGCAGCGCCGCGAGGATTTCCGCCTTGTACTGCTGCTCCAGCTCTTTCTTGGTGCGCAGCTCACGGCGGGCGATTTCGATCCTGTCCACGTCCTCGAGGCCGGTGAAATCGTTGAGCTGCAGCCCGTTCTGGTCCGTGATTACGATATTCTCGTCCTGAAGGCCGGCGACGGCGAACTTGATGATCTTAACGATTCCCTCTATCTTCTTGCGGTTCTCCATGATGTCGGAACCGGGTTTGGGCGTGATGATCACCGATGCGCTGACCGGGTTCTGATCCTCCTGGAACAGCTCGGGCTTGGGAACCACCAGGGTCACGCTGGCGGCATCCACGTCGTCGAGAGCCAGGATGTGCTGCTCCAGGTTCTTGGTGAGGGCGCGCTGCAGGTTGACGTCCCGTTCGAAATCCGTCAGGGTCCAGCGCTCCACGTCGAAGATGGCCCATGGATCGGTTCTGGGCGGAATCAGATCCTCGCGGATCAGGATCGCCCTGATCCGCCGGGCGGTGGCCTCCTCCTCCACGTAGATCATGTTTTCCGGGCTTACCTTGTAGGCCACGCCCTCCTCGTCCAGCACCGTCACGATGCGGGCCAGGTTGTTCTCGTCGCTGATCGGCGTGCCGATCAGGGCCACCATCGTCGGGGCGGAGCTGAAGGCCACGATCAGGACCACCGCCAGGATGGCCACTCCCGCGATGGCAAACAGGATGACCTTCTGCGTAAGGCTCCACTTGCCCCAAAGAGTCTTTATCTGATTAAGAAACTGTCTCAACCACTCGTTCATTCTCCCCTCCCAAACATGAACTAGAAAAACTGCCGCCTCGTCGTGCTATCGCGTATTGATCACCTCTTGATACGCACGGATCGCCCTGTCCATGATCGCTTTGGTCATCGACAGCGCAAGGTTGGCCTCCGCGATAGCCACCGTAACATCGTGGATGTCCACCGAATCCGGGTCCGTCAGCATCGCCTCCGTGAGATCCATGGTCGTGTGCTGCAGATCATTGACATTGCTGAGAGCGTCGAAGAACATCCGGCCGAAACCGCTTTCGGGATCCGACACCGGGGAGGCGCCGGCAGCCGAGCCGGGCCGCAGGAGCGCCGCTGAACCGGGGAGGTGGCGGGGATCGCTGCGCTCGAGCTCGATCACGTGTCCCCGAAGCGATGAAAGCGACAGATTATCCATCAATTACCTCCCGATCTCCAGGGCCTTGAGAAACATGCTCTTGCTCCCGTTCATGATGGCGACGTTGGCCTCGTAGGCTCTCGATGCGGAAATCATATCCACCATCTCATTCACCACATTGACGTTCGGGTACTCCACGTAGCCCTGACGGGGCCCGGATTGGATGGCATCGGGGTGGGTGGGATCATACACCAGCCTCACCTCGCTGTCGTAGTCCTTCTCCACGTTGACCACCCGCACGCCCCTGCCGATTCTCTCCTTGAGGAAAACGGGCAGAAAGGGGCTTCGCCAGTACGGCTGGGAAACCCGAGGCCGGAAAACGACCCGGCTGCGCCGGAACGGCCCCCCTTCGGTCGTCCTGGTCGTGTTGACATTGGCGACGTTGTTGGCGATCACATCCAAACGCGTGCGCTGAGCCGTCAGCCCGGTGGCGGCGGTGTTGATTGTCGTGAACAAACCCATCTATCCCTCCTGCAGGCCGGCTCAGCGAAGCACCAGGTTCACCCGGTTGAACTCGCCGGAAATTGCCTGCGCCATGGTCTGGTACAGCAGCTGGTTCTCCAGAGCCAGCATGCCCTCCTCCTCGATATCGACGTTGTTCCCGTTGTTCTTGGCCGTGGTCAGATAATCCAGGACCAGGCGCGGCCGAACCGTGCGGTAGTCGATCGGCTGGTGGAACGGGATGTGCCTGCTGTCGGTGGCGAACTGCCGCGGCGGCCGCACCTTCTCGGAATCCAGGGCCCGCTTCAGGGCGGATTCGAAGTTCAGCACGGTCCGTTTGAAGTTCGGTGTTTCCGCATTGGCGATGTTGTTGGCGATCACATTCCGGCGCAGGACCGAAACATCCAGTCCCCGCTTGAGCAGATCGATGGTCTTGTCGAAACGTCCTTGAAACATCACTTCCAGCCCCTCCTCTCCTTTTAGTTTCGGCCGTATCCGAGGCCTTGATTAGAGGATGAAGCGGCTCAGGTCCTGGTCTTCCACGATATCCTTCAGCCTTTCATCTACGTAGTTCTCGGTTATGGTCACCCTCTGCCCCTGAATGTCGGTGGCCGTGAAGCTGACCTCTTCGAGCAGCGATTCCATGATCGTGTGCAGTCTCCGGGCACCGATGTTTTCCGTTCTGGAATTGACGTCGCTCGCGATCTCCGCGATCCTGCTGATCGCACTTTCTTCGAAAACCAGCTCCACGTTCTCGGTACGCAGCAGCTCCACGTACTGCTTGATCAGGGCGTTGCGCGGCTGGGTGAGAATCTTGACGAAATCCTCGCTGGTCAGGGCGTTGAGCTCCACGCGCAGGGGGAAACGGCCCTGAAGCTCCGGAATCAGGTCCGAGGGCTTGCTCATGTGAAACGCCCCGGCGGCGATGAACAGGATATGGGAGGTGTCCACCATCCCGTAGCGGGTGTGCACCTTGGAGCCTTCGACGATGGGCAGGATGTCCCTCTGCACCCCTTCCCGGGACACGTCCACCCCGCTGACGTTCTGCCGGGAGGCGATCTTGTCCAGCTCGTCGATGAACACGATGCCCATCTGCTCCGCCCGCCTGACCGCCTGTTCGCTCACCCGTTCCATGTCGATCAATTTGTCCATCTCTTCGTCCAGAAGGATATCGCGGGCGCGGGACACGGTGGTTTTCTTGCGCTTCTTACGGCCGCCGAAGATGCTTCCCAGGTTGCCGATATTCACGTCCATCTCCTCCAGGCTGGTACCGGAGAAGATCTCGATTGCGGGGAATTGACTGCTGGTGACGTTCACCTCCACTGTTTTTTCGTCCAGCTCGCCTGCCCGAAGCTTCTCTCTGAACTTCTCCCGCGTGCTGGAGGAGGCGGCCGGCTGGGCGGGGGAGGCGACGGCTTCTCCGTGCACTGCGGCCGGCTGGAGCACCGGGGACGGCGCCCCGGGGCCCCGCGATGCTGCCGGGGATTTTCCGATTCCCGGCAGCAGGAGATCCAGCAGCGCCTCCTCCGCTCTCTTTTCCGCCTCTTCCCGCACCTGCTCCTGCAGCTCCGTCTTGACCATGGACACGGCCACCGCCACCAGATCCCGGATCATGGACTCCACGTCCCGGCCCACGTAGCCCACTTCCGTATACTTGGTTGCCTCCACCTTCACCAATGGCGCACCGCAGAGGCGGCTGAGCCGCCGGGCGATTTCGGTCTTGCCCACACCTGTGGGCCCGATCATGATGATATTCTTGGGCGCAACCTCGTCCCGCATTTCTTCGGACAGTCTCTGGCGCCTGGTACGATTACGCAGGGCTATGGCCACCGCTTTTTTCGCCTTCTCCTGTCCCACTATATATTTATCCAGCTGCTCCACGATCTGTTTGGGAGTCAGGGAGTCGAGATCTATCTTCATGTCAATTCCTCTATGATGAGCTCTGCATTCGTGTAGATGCAGATATCCGCGGCGATCTTCAGGGAGTGCTCCACCACCTCCCTGGCTGAGTAGGGGGCGGTTTCCAGGAAAGCCCGGGCCGCGGCGTAGGCGAAGCTTCCGCCGGAGCCTATGGCGATCACATCCTCCTCCGGATCCACTACGTCCCCCGTACCGGATATGAGGAGCATGTCCTTGCGGTCCGCCACCAGGAGCATCGCCTCCAGACGCCGCAGGACCCGGTCCGTGCGCCAGTCCTTGGCCAGCTCCACGGCAGCGCGGCGCAGATCCCCCCCGTATTCCTTGACCCTGGTCTCGAAGCGCTCGAAAAGGGTAAAGGCATCCGCCGTGGCTCCCGCGAATCCCACCAGGATCCTTCCATCGTAGATCTTGCGTATTTTGCGGGCCCGGCTCTTCATGATGGTGTTGCCGAAGGTCACCTGCCCGTCCCCTCCCATCGCAAGCTTGCCGTCCTTGCGGACCGAGATGATGGTTGTGCCGTGAAACTTCTTCATCTCCCTACTCCCCGGCCGCCCCGATGCGCGTGGGGGTGAGCGCTGGCGTACACGGCCCGCAGCCGATCCATATCCAGGTGCGTGTACACCTGGGTGGTGGACAGGCTGGCGTGACCGAGCAGCTCCTGAACGACCCTGATATCCGCCCCCTGCTGCAGGATGTGGGTGGCGAAGCTGTGACGAAAGGTGTGGGGAGTGACCGGCTTGTCGAGCCGCGCACGGGCAAGCACGCGGTCCACTATTCTCTGAATGCCCCGAACCGACAGACGGCCGCCCCTGCGGTTGACCAGCAGGGCCCTCTGTCCGTCGCCGTCCCCCGTGCGCAAGGCCCTGCGCCGCAGCAGATACTCCCGCAGGCAGCGCATGGCCGCAGCGCCGA
>JAFGQJ010000233.1 GCA_016935715.1 Spirochaetales bacterium | reverse complement strand
GATTCGCACAGCCGGGCCAGGTGCCTGCGGCTTTCCGGTGTGTAGTGGAAGCTGTAGGGAAACTGGAAGAGGATCGCGCTCAGCCGGCCCGCCTCGACCAGAGGGCGGATGCCCTGCCTGAAGCGCTCCACGTCCTTGTGGAAATCCTCGCCGATCCGGTGGGTGAGGCTTTGATGCGCCTTGATGGTGAAGCGGAAATCCTCGGGAGTTTTCTCGATCATCCGCTGCAGGGTGGAGGAGGCGGGCTGGGCGTAGTAGGAGAAGTTGAGCTCCACGAGGGGGAACTCGGAGGCGTAGAATCCCAGAAACTCCCGTTTTTGCATCCCCTGCGGATAGAACGGGCCCACCCA
This sequence comes from Spirochaetales bacterium, assembly GCA_016935715.1. GTDB lineage: Bacteria > Spirochaetota > Spirochaetia > SZUA-6 > DRHE01 > JAFGQJ01. The sequence continues at coordinate 6,987 of JAFGQJ010000233.1, read as the reverse complement.
GTCTTCGTAGGAATAGCCGCTGGTGCCGACGAGGATGCGCTTCGGATCGAAGGTGGTCTTGTCCACGGGCCGCTCTCCCTTTCATTATACGCGCCGCTTCGGCTTTGGCCACTGATTTTCGACATTGAATTCTTGGTTTTTTCGCAATAGATTTAAAGCTGTATGAAGAAAGTCCTGTTGCTGGTCCCGGTTCTCTGCTGCGCCGTCCTGGTCCCCCTCTCCGCCGCCACCGAATCGGAGCTGTACTCCGAAGCGGAGAGCTACTACCGGGCCGGCAATTATCTGCTGGCCCTGGACACCTACGCCGAGTTCATCCGCACCTACCCGCTCTCCGACCGGGTGGCCGACGCCCAGTACCGGCGGGGGGTGAGCCAGTTCCGGCTGGGGCGTTTTCGTGAAGCCCTGTCCACGTTCGACGAGGTCGAGCGGCGCTACCGCAGCACCCGCTTCTTCGACTACATCTATTTCTGGCGGGGGGTGGCCTATTTCCGCATGGACGGTTACGCCCAGGCGGAGAGGGCCCTCGGTGTGTTCCTGCGGAACGTCAGCGATCCGGAGCTCACGCCCCAGGCCTACCTGTACAAGGCCCAGGCGGAGATCGCCTTGCGGGATTTCCGCGGTGCTTCGGCGGATCTGGAGGCCCTCCTGGACGGACATGGGGAGACCGAGTCCGCCCGCCACGGCGTGATCCTCCTGATGTACGCGTATCTTCAATCGGGGCGCTACCAGGAGATCGGGGAGCTGGCCGCTTCGGGAGCTCGGGAGGAGCTCAGCGAACAGAGGCGGGAGCTGTTCGATCTGTACACGGCGGAGGCTCTCTGGAATGAAGGCCGGGAGCAGGAGGCGGAGGGCATCTTCGACCGGCTGCGGTCGGCGGAGCAGCAGGTCGCTTCGGTCGCCTATCGGCGCCTGTTCATGGCCGCGGCCCAGAGGGGGGAGCTCGACAGCATGGAGGCCCTGGTACGCCAGGCGGAGAGCCGGTTCGCCGGGACTCCCGAAGCCCTGGAGGACCTGTGGATCCAGGTCGGCGTGGAGAGTTACCAGCAGGGGAAGGTCGATCTTTCGCAGTACTTCCTGAACAAGGTCTGGAGCCTGCCGGACAAGGCACGGATGCGGGGAACCGTCCCCCTGTACCTGGCGGAGCTCTCGATCCAGGAGGGAAACCCCGATCGGGCCGCCGGGGTGCTGGAGCAATACCTGGCGGAAAACCCGAAGGATGCCGATCTGACCCGGCTCAAGCTGGGGGATGTCCGCCTCCTCCAGGGGGACTACGCCTCCGCCGGGCAGATATACGCCCGGTACCTGGAGGATCACCCGGATTCGCAGATGTACCCGGAGGCGCTGTACCTCCTGGCCTATTCCCAGTTCCGCAACGGGGAGCTGGCCGCGGCCCTGGCCCTGGCGGAGGATCAGCTGGAGAGGATGACGGATCCCGAGCTGCGGGAGCTGCGCGCGGATTGGTACAAGCTGGCCGTGGTCGTGCACCGCCGCCGCGGCGAGACCGCAGAGGCGGCCGCCCTGCTCCAGGAATACACGCAGCTGTACCCGGAGGACCTCGACGCCCGCATCGATCTTCTCAAGCTCGTTTTCTCGCAGAAGGACTACCAGAAGGTGGTCGGTGAAACCGACAGCCTGCGCCGGGAATTCCCGGATCTCGGTGAGCTCGACCCCTACGTGTACCTGCTGTCCAACTACCTCCGCGGTCTCTCCGAGATCGGCCTCAAGCGGTACGCCGGCGCCCTCGAAGCCCTCGACAGGCTGGACGGGGAGGCGCTGGAGGCGGCGGGTCTGAGCGCCATCTGGCCCTACACGCTGTACTACCAGGGCTGGGCACACTACCGCAACGGGGACTACCGGGCGGCCCGGGATCGGGTCGGTCTGCTGATGCAGACCGAGCCCTCCCATCCCCTGCTCCCGCAGGCGCTGTTCCTCGCCGGCTGGAGCTCTTACAGCCTGGGCGATTACCGCTCCTCCTCCCAGTACTTCGCCCGGTTGGCCAAGATGAACACGCCGGAGTCCGACAAATCGGCGTTCCTGCAGGCCCGGAGCCTGTTGAACCTGCGGGATCTGGACACGGCGGCGATTCTGCTGAGGACCCACTACACGACCAGGCCCGGCTCCGAGTTCGCCGATGATGCCCTGTTCGAGTATGCCGGCGTCCAGGCCCAGCTGGGAAATACCGCGGAGGCGGCGGAGGCTTATGCCCGGCTGGCCGACAGCTACCCGCGCAGCCCCCTGGCGGAGGAATCCCTGTACAAACGGGGCGAGGTGTACAGCGCCGCCGGCCTGTATCAGCAGGCCAAGGACGCCTTCTACGAGTATCGCACCCGTTTTCCCAGGGGCAGGCTGGTCGACGCCGCCCTGTACTGGGGGGGGATGGCCGCCTACGAGCTGGGCGAAAAGTTCGGTGCCGTGCTCCACTGGGAGCGCCTGCTGGAGACCTTCTCCATGAGCCCCTTCCGCCCCGACGCCCTGCGCCGGACCGCGGAGGAGTACGCGGAGCGGGGAGACCAGAAAAAGGCCATAGAGCTGTACACCCTCCTGATAGACGAGTATCCGGAGGAGGCTGTGGTGTACAGCATCTCCCAGCGCGTCGACGAGCTGCGCTACTCCCTCCAGGGTCTCAGCGACCGGGAGGCGGTGCTCGCCAGTATCATCGGCGCCGAAGGCGGAGCCAGGACGGCCAAGGGACGGGAGGCGATGATCGAGCTGGCCCGCCTGTACATCTACGAAGGATCCCGGCGCATGGAACTGGCGCCGGAGATGCTGCAGAAGGTGGTCGACCAGGGGGAGCCGGTAACCGCCTCTCAGGCCCAGTTCCTGATCGGGGAGTACTACTACAGGCGCTCCGAGCCGGTCCAGGCCGCCCGGGAGTTCCTCGAGGCGGGGTATCTCAATCCGGACGACACCGATCAGATGGCCGCCTCGATCTTCCGGGCGGCGGAGATGATGTACCTTGCCGGAAACATGACCGACGTCCGCGAGCTGGTGGGGAGGCTGGAGCAGCATTTCCCCGGATCCACCTGGACCGGCGAGGCCAGGAAACTGCTGGAAGGGGGACGCCGCTGATGAAACGACGAGCCGTTTCCCCGGCACTGCCGACGCTGCTATTGATGCTGCTGCTGTCCCCCGGCGTCCTGGGCGCCCAGGAATCGGGCCCGCAGGTGGAGCCGCAGGAGCCGGACATCGTTCTGCCCGAGGTGATCCTGCGCATCGAGGATTTCAGCGTGGAGGAGGTGGAGGCCGGCGTCCCGGGAGAGCGGCAGCTGTCCGCACCGGAGCGCACCATTCCCCTCCCCGAGGTGGGGGAGCTGGAGATCGGGGAGCCGGAGATCCCCTTCGCAGCCGGGGAGGGCAGGGACCTCGTCTCCCCGCCTGAGCGCGCCTCCGGACTGTCCGCCCAGGCGATCCTGGGCGCCGGAACGCTGAGCCACCTCTACAGCCAGATCTCGCTCAACCGGATCGGCGGCGAAGAGCCCCGCTTCAAGCTGCGCTTCCTCCACGAGATGCTCGACGGTGTGGCCCTGCCCGACGGCGAGGAGGCGGGCTCCGGATTCCACACCCGGGAGGATCGGCTGGAGGCGGGGATCCGCTTCCACCTGGGCTCTCTGGGTCTGGAGGTCGAAGGTCTGCTCCAGGACCAGGAGCGGGGACTGCAGCGGCAGGCAGCCGATTTCATCGCCCACGATTTCCGGCAGGGGGAAGTGGATGCACGGCTGGATCTCCCCCTGGGAGAACGCCTCACCCTGAGCGGCGGGGCGCAGGCGGGTTTCGCAACCCAGCTGATGGCCGGGGACAATCCCGACGACACGAGGGAGCTGCTGATCGAACCGGTGGTGAAGCTGGAGTTCCGGCACGGGAGCATCTCGACCGGTTTGGAAGGGCAGTACAGCAACCGCTCGGCGAGCGGGGAGCAGGCACTGCAGCGCGTCGGCGCCCATGCGTTTTTCAGCGCCGATTTCCTGGAAAACTACCGCATCGAAGCCCGGGGCGGATGGGCCTGGAACAGCGATCTGGGGCATCTCTTCCCCTTCTCCGTGTCCCTGTCAGGCACTCCCTTTTCGACCTTTTCCTTTACAGCCGCGGGAGGGTACAGGATAGAGCGGCTGAACTACCTCGACCTGCTGGCCGGTTACCCCCTGCCCGAGCTGCCTCCCGGAACGCTCGCCGACAACCACGGCTGGTTCGCGGATCTGGGATTGAGCTTCACCCTGGCCCGCAATCTCTCCCTGCAGGCGCAGGCCGGCCTGGCCTGGAGCTCCGACCTGCTGCTGCCGGAACAAGGGGGATGGGACCCGGTCAGCGGTCTGTTCGGGTTCACTCAAAGCGGAGGGGTCCAGCTGGGCACCGACGTGCGGCTGCGCTGGAACATGGGCAGCCTGGTCACGCTGAGCGGGGGTCTGCACACGGAGCTCATCGACAGGGCCCCCAACACCCCGCTGCACTCCGGCGTGGTGGAGATCGAGGGCATGAACGCGGCGGCCACCTGGGGAGCCAGGGGCAGCCTGGAGCTCGCCCTGGGATATCCTCCGGAGGAAACCAACGTGTCCCTGATGCCCGTGCTGTCGGCCAGCGGATTCTACAACATCACCGACACGATCTCCCTGATCGCCGAGCTCGACGACCTGCTGTTCGCCTTTGCCGGCGAGCGGTGGCTGACCAGCCGGCTGCCCTCGGGCCAGCTGTTCTCCTGGCATCCCTACCAGGCCGCCGGAACGAGGGGCACGGTGAAAGTCCAGATCAACCTGTAATAGGAGTAAACGTATGTTGGAAGTCATTATGAAGGGCGGCATCGTCATGTACTTCATCCTGCTGCTCTCCCTGATCGGCGTCGTGATCATCATCGAAAGGCTCCTGTACTTCCGCCACATTCGGGTCGACGAGGAAAGCCTGATCCGGCGGCTCAAGGCGGCGCTGGAGAAGGGCCATCACGACGAGGCCATGGCCATCTGCGAGCAGCACCCCAGCCCCATCACCAACCTGATGAGGGTGGGCATCGAGTACCGCAATCAGCCCAAGCAGGCCATCCGCGACGCCATCCTGGATGCCGCCAGCCTGGAAACCCCCAAGCTGGAGCGTTCCCTCTCGGCCCTCGGAACCATCGCCACCCTGGCCCCGCTCCTCGGGCTTCTGGGAACGGTGACCGGCAACATCCGGGCTTTCGGTGTGCTGGGCCAGTTCGGCGCGGTGGGCGATCCCGGTCTGCTTGCCCGGGGCATTGCGGAGGCGCTGATCACCACGGCCGCGGGCATCATCGTGGCCATCCCGGCGATCATCTTCTACAACTACCTGGTGACCAAGGTGAACCACATCATCCTGCGGCTGGAGAACCGGGTCAACGAGCTGGTTCTCCTGCTGGGAGGATCGGGACATGCGCTTTAAACGAAGGCTCTCCACCCAGTCGGCCCCGAACCTGATCCCCATGATCGACGTGGTGTTCCAGCTGGTGGTGTTCTTCATGGTCTCCACGACCTTCATCATCACTCCCGGAATAAGCCTGGTCCTTCCCTCTTCCCAGACCGCCGAGCCGGTGGCCATGAGCAAGCTGATCATCACCGTCGTGGCCAGGGACGAGATCTACTACAACAAGGAGCAGCACACCCTGTCCAGCCTGAACGAGCGTCTGGCGGAGATCACGGAAGCGGAGAAGGAGCAGATCAAGACCGTGGTCCTGGAGGGGGACCGCTCGATCTCCTACAGCCTGCTGGTGGAGATCCTGGACGTCCTGAGGATCAACGGATTCAAGGGAGTCAATCTGAGAACGAGGGACCTGTAGACATGCGTGAACGGCTGATCGTCAGCGTATTCCTCGCCATCCTCTTCCACTTCGTCCTGCTGCTGGTTCTCCAGCTGGCGCTCAAGCTGGAGAGGTCCAGGATGCCGGAGTACTCGGGACCGCTGTACGTCACCCTGGGTGAGACTCCGGACGTGGCTCCGGTCATCGAGAAGGCGGAGGAACCCAGACAGCTGCCGCGCATGGAGCAGGAGCAGCCCAGGGTGGAGCAGCGCAGCGCGGAGCAGCCCCAACAGACCGGCCAGCCCGCCGGCACGCCCCGCGTGTGGTCCGTGCCCACGCCGGAAACGACCCCCGAGCCCGTCACCCGTCCCCGCACGGGCCTGCGCTTCCTGGATCAGGAACAGCCGCCCAGCAGCGACGAGCGCTACCTCCCACCGGCGGAGCAGGCCTACCAGAGCCCGCCGGCCCCCATAGAAACCCCAAGGCAGCCGGTTCCCGCCGAGGTCTCCCCCGCGCCGCGGGAGTCGACGGTGCGGCCCCAGGAGGAGCCGGATCAGCCCCCGGTGCTGGATCTGAGGAGCCTGGATTCGAGCCTGAGCGAAGGAGGCACGGGGAGCAGCAGCGGCACACGGGAGGGAGGGCCGGCCTCGCAGCCGGCAGCCGGGGCGGAATCCACCACGGCCCAGGAAGGCAGGGAGGGAATCGTGATCCTCTGGGACGATCCCTCGCAGGGCCGGGAGCCCACCTACACCCCGCGCCCCCGGATCCCCGCCTGGGTGTCCGAGCAGGGCCTGCGCCTCCAGGTGACGGTTTCCTTCGTGCTGACGCCCCAGGGAGTGCTGAGGGACGTCGAGGTGGAGCGGGGATCGGGGTACGCCGACGTGGATGCGGCGGTGCTGGAGGCGCTGAGACGCTGGAAGTTCCGCCCCGTCTCCTCCACCCGCACCGTCACCGGGAGGGTCCCCTACCGGATCGAGCCCCGCTGATCACACCGACTGCTTGCCGGTGACCTCCTCCAGCGGGATCTCGATGATCTCCACAGTGCCGATCGCCTGCTCGTCGAAATCGAAGCTCCGCCCCGCGTACTTCTCCATCAGCAGTTGAAGGGCCCGCCGCTTCTCCTCCACCGGCTGCACGATCCGCGCGGTGCCGAAGGCGATCAGGCTGCGGAAGCGGTTGCTGTACTTGCAGGGAGTGTCCGCCGTCTTCAGCCCCAGATACTCGTCGATCTCCACGCACACACGGGGATT
>JAFGQJ010000232.1 GCA_016935715.1 Spirochaetales bacterium | reverse complement strand
TCTTCGTAGACCGCCGAGCTGTGGTCCCGCGGGTCCTGTCCGCGGATCGCTGCGAACACCTCCCGAATCATCGGAATCTCGCGAGCGATGACTCCGATGACCTCCAGCGACGAGGCGTAGGCAACCAGCCCGAAGCGGGAGACTGCTCCATAGGTGGGCTTCAGACCGTATACACCGCAGAAAGCGGCAGGCTGCCGCACCGATCCCCCGGTGTCGGATCCCAGGGCAAAAGGAACCAGTCCTGCCGCCACTGCAGCGGCCGACCCGCCGCTGGATCCGCCCGGCACGCGCTCCAGATCCCAGGGATTGCAGGTCAGAGCGAAAGCGGAGTTTTCCGTAGAAGATCCCATGCCGAATTCGTCGAGGTTCGTCTTGCCCACCGGAACCGCCCCGGTTTCCATGAGCCTCTGAACCGCCGTAGCCGTATAGGGAGAAACGAAATCTTGCAGCATCCTGGACCCGCAGGTCAGCTTGAACGAACGGACGGCGATATTGTCCTTGACAGCGAAAGGGATCCCGTTCAGCGAACCGTCGCTGCCCCGTACCGACGGGGAAGATCCGCAACCGGCGGCTATTTCCCGCCCGAGCTCGGGTGCAAATTGGAGAAAGGCGTGGATCTTCCGGTCCAGCTCGCGAACGTCCCGGATCCAGGACTCTCTGCGCGCCGGTTCAACGAGAATTCGACTCCAGGAGCTGCGTCCCTGCGCTTCGTGCAAATTCTACGGCCTTTCTGAAAAAATTACAGAACGTTGGGGATGAGGATGAAACGATCTTCCAGCTCGGGAGCATTGCCGAGGAGCGCCCCGGTATCCTGGTTCTCGACTGCAGCATCTTTTCGGGTTCGGTTGGTCTGTACCATCTGGGCGGTCGGAGGCAGTCCTTCCACATCGAGCTCTCTCATCTTGGAAAAATACTCCAGCATTTGAACAACCGCCTGCTCGAAGCGCTTTATTTCCTCTTCGGAGAGCTCCAGCCGAGCCAGTTGAGCTGTTGTATCCAGTTCTTCCCGTTCCATGCTCCAACTCGCAACCCATTGAACACAGGCCCGCTCACCGTGTCAAGGCCATGACCGCAGTGCCCCTCGAGCCGCGAACCTGTCTTCAATGCAGAGGGCTGGGAATAAACTTGACCGCCCTGAAATCCAATAATATATTGTTAAAGAAGACTTTAGATAAATACGCCGCCATCCCGAAGCATATTGAAAACGTTTGACTTGTTTCCAGCCACAGCCGAAGTACTCGGAGCTGCGGCTCTGGAAACGATCAGAACCCTCCTATAAAAAAGTTTGACGTACTTCTAGGGAATGATACAATAGGGAAAAATGGATGCGTTGATCCAAAGGGGTTGAAGTGGGAAAGAAGGAGTTCCCGAAACTACATTTTTACGATCACGATCTCACGGACATGTACGACTATACCTTCAGCCGTCTCAAGGGATTCTGGAAGCGGGGAACCGCGGAAAACGGCCTCCAACCCAAGTACTTCAGCTATCCGGACAGCGAAACAGTCAATCAGTTCGAATCCATCCTGGCGACTTTTTTTTTGGTCTACAGCAATCGATTGTTCCCGGTGCTGTCACTCCTCGACAACTTCTATTACAAGCAGGAGAATGACGGGGCGATTCGGGGAGAATACTCGATAAAAGACGGCAAACCCGTGTTCAGCCGTAAGAATCCTGAAGGGATCCAGCCGCCTCTGTTCGCCTGGGCGGAGTACAACATCTACCACAAGATCGGGCTCAAGAAAAGAGTTCGAGAAATCATGCCCGTGCTGGAACGGTACTTCACCTGGCTGGAGGGGGTGTGCAAGCAGGACAACGGCCTGTATGCGGTTCCTCTTTCAGCAACCATCATGAGCAACAGCCCGCGGCATCAGATGAAGTATCCGGTGGATTTCAACACACAGGTCGCGATCAACGCACTGTACATGTCCGCCCTGGGGGATATTCTCAACGACAAGGAGATCAGCTACCGATACAAGAAGGCCTACTTCTCTTTGAAAACGCGCATCAGCTCGTTGATGTGGAACGACAAGGATCGTTTTTACTACGATCTGGACAAGGATGAGAACCAGGTAAGGATAAAAACCGCGGCTTCATTCTGGCCTCTGCTGGCTGAAATACCCAACGAGGTGCGGGGGGAAGGATTGATCTCCCATCTCACCAATCCCGACACCTTCGGATTGGAGAATCCTTTTCCCTCCCTGGCTGCCGATGAAAAGGAATTCGACCAGCGGGGTTACGGATATCGCGGCTCGGTTTTCCCTTTCCTGACCTATATGATCATCAAGGGACTCGAAAAATACGGTAAATTCGAGCTCGCCCGGGAATGCTCGATCAAACATCTGTACTTCTTATTGGAGGGATTGCACACCGAAGAGGGGATGAAGGGGACTCTGTGGGAGGCCTACGCTCCGGCTCGGGAGGGTGCGGCCTCCTGGCCGGGAAATCCCCAGTTCCCCCGATCGCTGTTTCTTCCCTACGCCGCTCTGTCTACGATTGCCCTGATGATCGAAAACGTCATCGGCCTCTACATTTCCCTCCCCCGCAAGACCGTGGACTGGATCATCCCGAGTCTGGAAATCATGGGGATCGAGGATCTGGCGCTGAAACGGAACATGATTTCGATACTGAGCAACAAGAGCGGCCGCGGCTGGGAGATCCGTTTGGAATCGGAAAAGCTGTACTACCTCACGGTGAATGTGATCGATTCCAAAAAGAAAACTCTTCCCATTCCTTCCGGGAAGTGCTCGATACTGATCGACAAGATATAGTCACACGGGGCGTCCGGCCTTCGCAACCGGCTACTCGATCCTGCGCCGGCCTTCCAAAGCCCGGGCCAGGGTCATCCTGTCCGCATACTCCAGATCCCCCCCAACGGGCAAACCGAGGGCAAGGCGGGTTACCGGCACTCCGATCTCTTTGAGGAGCCCGGCGATGTACACCGCCGTCGTATCCCCCTCGACCGTGGGATTGGTGGCCAGGATCACTTCCCGAAAACCCCCTTCCCGAACCCGTTTCAGCAGGCTGTCGATGCGCAGATTTTCGGGACCGATACCGTCGATCGGGGATATGGCTCCCATCAGCACATGATACAAGCCGTTGTACTGGTGGGTCATCTCCACGGAAAGAAGGTCCTTCGGCTCCTCCACCACGCACAGGATTCGTTTATCCCGATGGCCGTCCGTGCAGATCCGGCAGGGGATCTGCTCCGTGTAGTTCCCGCACACCGGGCAGGGCTTCATCCTGTCCTTGAGATCCTGCAGGTCCCTGGACAGGGATTGAACATAGGAGTTGTCGGCTCGAAGCAGGAAATAGGCTATCCGGGAGGCGCTCTTCTTCCCCAAGCCCGGCAGTTTTGCCAGATTCTCGATCAATCGTTCTAAGGCGGTCACCGTATCTACAGCCCCAGCATTCCGGGCGGCAGATTGAGCCCGCCGGTGAGGGAGGATACCTCTTCACGGATTTTTTCCTTGATCTTGTACAGGGCGTCGGAAAATGCGGCCTGGAGCAGATCCTGCAACATCTGAATGTCCTTCGGGTCTACCGCCTCCTGCGAGATTCGCACACCCACTACCTGCATGTGCCCGTTCATCTCGATTTGGACCATGTCCCCGCCGGCGCTTCCCACCACTGTTATTCCCTCGAGTCGGTTTTGGATTTCACCCATCCGCTCCTGTATGTTGCCGAAGCTCTTCAGAAAATCAAAAGGATTGCCCACAGCCATCTTCAATCTCCATTGTCGACGATCTCGCCGCGAAATACCTTCTTCACGATCTCTGCCTGCTCATTGAAGGAGGAGGAGGTACTCTGCCCGCCTTCGAGCACTTTCACCCGCAACCTGCGCACTTCCTGGTCTGCGAATACGGCGCTCGCGTGTCGGATCACCGTCTCCCGCTCTTTGATCACCTGCTCGGCCGAGAAGCGGTCCCGGGAGGCGAAGTCCAGTCGAAGCTCTCCGTCGACTATCTGCCACGACTCGCATTTTTCCAGCAGGGTGGAGAGGGCGAGCTTCTCCCGCCGCACCGCTTCGATAAGACCCGCCAGATCCCCGGCATGCTGCGCCTGCAGCTCCTCACCGGACACCGCTGTCTTTCCGGGCGTTTCAGCGGCCTGGAGCACCGTGTTCGCAGTCGGCAGATTGAAAAGCTCGGCCTTCAACCCCCGGATCGTGCTCAACAGCACCGACGGAGGAATGAGATCATGGAGGCTTGCCAGCTGGCACATCACCAGCTCCAGGTCGAACCTCTGCTGCAGAGAGAAACGCAAATTCCTGTGCAGCTCCAGCAACAGCTCGATTGCCTTCTCCAACTGCTCTGCGCCGAAGGCTTGCTGGAGCTCCACAGGGTAGTCATCCGGGGAACCGGAGAGAAGGGAGCTTTTCCGTATTCCGCATTTCAGGAACAGCAGGTTGCGAAAGTAATCGGTCAGATCCGCGACAAATTGCTCGACGCTTACCCCCCGGTCCAGAATTTCCGAACAGATTTCCAGCACGGCTTTTTTATCTCTTTGTGATATAATATGCATCAGACGGTTGATTTGATCGAGCCCAATCAACCCCAGCTTTGCGCGAATTTTTTCCAGGGTGATTCCATCTCTGGAGAAAGAAACAACCTGGTCCAGCAGCGTGTAGGCATCCCGGAGACTGCCCGTCGCTTCCTTGGCGATCCAAAACAGCGCCGCTTCTTCAGCCTGAATCGACAGTTCCTCCACAACCCGTTCGAGCATTTCCTTGATCTGCGAGGAAGCGATCAGGCGGAAATTGAACTGCTGACAACGGGACCGGATCGTCGCGGGAACTTTGTGGACCTCCGTGGTAGCGAAGATGAAAACAATGTAGGAAGGAGGTTCCTCAATGGTTTTCAGAAGTGCGTTGAAAGCGCTGTTGGACAGCATGTGGACCTCATCGATGATATAAACCTTGTACCGGCTCGAATTGGGAGCAAAGAGCACTTCGTCTTTGATCTCCCGGACATCGTTGACGCTCGTGTTCGACGCCCCGTCGATCTCGATGACGTCAAGACTGTTTCCCTGGGCGATCTCGAGGCATGAGGTACACCTTCCGCAGGGCTGTTCGGTGGGTCCCTGCTCGCAGTTCAGGGCTTTGGCGAGGATCCGGGCCGCCGAGGTCTTTCCGACCCCTCTGGGTCCGGAAAACAGGTAGGCATGGGCAATCCGTCCCTGTTGTATCGAGTTCTTCAGCGTGGACACGATGAAATCCTGGCCCACCATCTCATCGAATGTTTGGGGACGTTTGCGTGTGGCTGTTACCTCGTATGACATTGGAATGCTCTACCCCTGGGAGTCTCTATTTCAGTACCAGGCCGCCGATGAAAAAAAACCCCTTAGCTCCAACCAAGCACAGGTTACATCTCATCAACAAGGTACTTACCGCTGCTACCTTCCGGTCCTGACGGGGTTGGGCACCCGCTGATAGCGTACGGCCTGGTTATCAACGCTAAGGGGGTACGGAGAGAGAGGGATTCGAACCCTCGGTACCCGGTTAGAGTACACACGCTTTCCAAGCGTGCACCTTCG
>JAFGQJ010000231.1 GCA_016935715.1 Spirochaetales bacterium | reverse complement strand
GGAGGGGGCAGGCGCTGGTCTATCCCGAACTCAACGCCTCTTGTGCCTTTAAAGGAAGTTCTACCAGAACAAAGTATGATTCAGGATACAGATAGTCTTCTCCCGATTCGTCGACTACTCGTAAGTATCCCTCATTCTCCGCTTCTTCGTCAGGGATGATCCTATAGATCTTCCTCTTCTCCAGATCCTCGCAGTCTTTGTTGTTTAGACAAATTGCGAAATGCGGTTCCTCGCTTATTTTCTTCATTAGGCTATTCCAAGAATCGTTTTATTTTGATCTTCTTCCTGCCGATTCCATGGGCTTCATACCAATGTAATTCTACAGTGCGAATATTCCCACCCTGCAAACGTACCGATGCAATCCCTTTCAGCTTGCGCCAACGAGCGTGGCCATATTGTCTGCGAAGACGCATGATGTCTCTTATCCGTCCGCCAACTGCTATTGTTTCTATGTTTTCGATTTCCCCCATGATTTCGAAAAACATATGGCTGCATCCGATTTCAGTGTAGTCGGTATCGCTTCCCGCCGCAAGGAGGCGGGGAAGAAGGGGGCGGAGAATGGAGAGTGGCGGCTGGAAGGAGCAGGCGCCGGCTCAGCGCAGGGCCCGCACCATCGCCTCCAGGGCCCGTTCCAGAGTGCTGCGGGGACAGGCCAGGTTGATCCTCTGGAAGCCCGCGCCCCCCGTGCCGAACATGGGCCCGTCGTCCAGCCAGACCCGCGCGCGCTCGCGGATTCGCCGGTTGAGCTGCTCATCGGTGTAACCCAGGGCCCTCAGATCTACCCAGGCCAGATAGGTGCCCTCCAGGGGGAAGAGGCGGGCTTCTGGCAGACGTTCGCTCAGGACCGCCGCGAGGAAACGGTAGTTGCCCTGCACGTACTCCAGAACCTGCTCGAGCCAGCTCTCCCCATGGCGGTAGGCCGCTTCGGTGGCCGCAGCGCTAAAGGCATTGGCGGCATCGCTCCAGATGCGTTTCAGGGAGGCGCTGAAGCGATTCCTCAGCTCCTCGTCGGAAGCGATCGCCAGGGAGCAGCCCAGACCGGCAAGGTTGAAGGTCTTCGTGGCCGAGGTGAAGGTCACGGTGATCGAAGCGGCTTCCGCGGAAAGCGACGCGGTGGGCAGATGATGGTGCCCTGGGAAGACCAGATCGTGGTGGATCTCGTCGGAAAGGATGACTATCCCGTGGCGCAGGCAGATCTCCACCAGCCGCTCCAGCTCCTCCCGGCTCCAGACCCGGGCCACGGGATTGTGGGGGCTGCAGAGGATCAGGGCCCGGGTCTGATCATCGATCAGCCGCTCGAGCTGATCGAAGTCCATGGTGTAGCGCTGTCCGTCGAGCCGCAGCGGATTCTCCGCCACCTGCCGCCCGTTGTTGATGATCGACTCCCTGAAGGGGTAGTACACCGGGGGCTGGATGATCACCCGCTCTCCCGCCTGCGAGTAGGCCTGCAGGGCCAGGTTCAGGGACGGAACCACGCCGGGGGCGGACAGCATCCAGCCGCGGCGGATCTCCCAGCCGTGGCGCCGCTTCATCCAGTCGATCACCGCCTGGTAACAGGATTCGGGCTCCAGGGTATAGCCGAACACGCCGTGCTCGGCCCTTCGTTTCAGCGCCTCCACCACCTCCGAGCAGGCGGGGAAATCCATATCCGCCACCCACAGGGGCAGAAGGCCGTCGATCCCTGTATAGCGTCTGCTGAAGTCCCACTTGATCGAGGCGGTGCCTCTCCTGTCGACGGGCGTGTCGAAGTCGTATGTCATGCGCTCGAGGGAGTCTGCGCTAACCCAGCCGGACCGTTTTCCCCTTCTTCGAGCTGGCGTAGATGGCCTGGATGATCTCCACGGCTTTCTTGGCCTCCCGGCCGTCGACCAGAGGCGCACGGCCTTCCTCGAGGGCGGCGATGAGCTCCTCGAACTGACGCCGGTGTCCTTCGAAGCTGATGGCCGCCGGATCCGCCGCACCGCCCTGGGTCCCGGCGCCGGCCCCGAATTTTTTCCGGATCTCGTCGTCCTCCGGCCCGGCTTCGGCGAACTCCCAGGTCTTGAGCGTCTCCTCCTCGAGAACCACGCTGCCCTGGGTTCCGGAGATCTCGATGCGTTTGAGGAAGCCGGGGTACACCGCGGTGGATCCCTCGATCACACCGAAGGCGCCGTTCTTGAAACGAAGCGCAACCACGGCGTTGTCCTCCACCTCGATGCGCTCGTGGCCGATGGTGCCCGTGAAAGCCTGGAGCGAGTCCACCGGTCCCATGAACCACTGCAGAAGGTCGATGGCGTGTATCGACTGGTTGATCAGCGCACCGCCTCCGTCCAGCGCCTGCGTCCCATGCCAGCCCCCGTCGTCGTAGTACTTCTGGCTGCGGTACCATTTCACGTAGGCATCACCCAGAACCAGTTTCCCGAAGCGGCCCTGTTCCACGGTCCTCTTCACCAGTCCCGCCACCTCGGAAAAGCGGGATTGAAAGACGCCGGCCAGCGTGACCTTCGCCTTGTCGCAGGCCTCGATGATCTTGTCGCATCGCTCTGCGGTGATCTCCAGGGGTTTTTCCACGATCACGTGTTTCCCCTTGCCGGCGGCGGCTGTGGCCGTCTCCAGGTGAGCCCCGGAGGGGCTGCAGATGCTGACGATGTCCAGCTGCGGGTGGGCCAGAAACTCCTCGAGATCCGAGAACCCGTCACAGCCGTAGGTTTCGCCGAAACGGCGAGCCTTTTCCGCGCTGCGGGAGCAGCAGGCCACCAGCCTGCCCTTCCCGCCCGAGATGGCCTGAATCGCTTTGGCGTGGAAATCGGCGATCAATCCGAGTCCGACGATTCCGAATCCGTAACTCATATTCTTCCTCCCCCCGCCATTCTATACACCTTGCAGGGTTGTAGGCTACCGCATTTTTGTTTTTTTTATCCCGTTCCCGTCCCCATTCCCCCCGGTTTCGAGTTTCAGGGCAAAAGGCAGAGCCGCCCCGCAGACGAGGAGCGCACCGTAGAGCAGGAAGCCGAAGGAGAAGGTCAGACGGTCCCCGAGCACTCCGAGAAACAGCGGAACCACCCCGGAACCGACGGAGTACCCCATCGGGAACATGAAGGAGATGGTGAGATTGTGCATCTCCCGTGGAGCGATCCGCGAGATCACCGTGAAACCCGCGGGAAAGAAGCAGGCGATGAGAGCCGGCTGCAGGAACACCGCCGCGATCAGAAGCGGGCGGAAAGAGAGAGCCATGGCTGCGGTGGCTGTACCCGCGGTGAGCATGACAGCGGTGATGATGCGCCTGGCTCCGAACCGGTCCACCAGATATCCGGCGACGAAGATCATCGGAAGGCTGGAGGCGCGGGACACTCCTACGAGCGTGTTTACCAGCTCCGGATTCATGCCCCGCTCGGCCACCAGGTAGGTGGGAGTCATGGCGAACACGCCGATGGCGGCCCCCGAGCCGAGCGCGAACAGAACGGTCGTGACCCAGAAGGAGGGCTTGCCCAGTATCAGGCGAACGTTGCTCAGGTGCGGCGGCTTCCCGTGAAACCGTCCCCCCTTGCCGAGCAGCAGGAACAGGAGCCCCGCTGCGATCCCGAGACAGGCCAGCACCAGGAGAACCCCCTGCCAGCTCATGAACCGCAGGGCGAAGACGGCGGCGATCGGTACGATGATGAAGCCCGAGTTCGGTCCCACCTCGTGAATGGCAAGGGCTTTGCCTTCGTCCCCTGCATCGACAAGGGAGGTGAGGGTGGGGATGCCGGAGGGAAAGTACAGTCCGGCGCCCGTGCCGACCAGTATCAGCGCCGCCCGCATGCTCCACAGGGATGAGCTGAACGACAGCCATACCAGCCCCACGATGACCAGCAGCACCGCGAGGGCAATCGTGCTCCGGTGACCGAAGGCGGCTGCCACGAAGCCGCTGAAGATCATCATCCCCGCGTAGCCGATGGTGATGAACAGGAAGAAGGAGGCGGCTTCCGCGTGGCCGAGGCCGAGATCTTCCTCGATGGTCAGAAGGAGGGGGGAGTAGATGATGCGGGCGCTGAACAGGAAAAAGAGGATCAGCACGAGCAGCAGGAGAGTGGGAAGGTTGCTGCGAAGACCCCTGCCGGGGGGCCCCGTTTCGGTTTCGGGGCGGTGGGCTGGATGGCTCATGCGGGGTTGTCGGAAGCGCCCGTCGAGCGATCCCGCAGGGCTTCCCTGTAGATCGCCTCCTTGCGCTTCAACATGATGTAGGGAACTTCGTAGGCCTGCTCGATATTCGTCCTGGTGAACAACCGTTCGGTCGGGCCCACCTGGATTCTGCCGTCTTTGTGAAACAGCAGCAGGTGATCGGAGTACCGCTGAGAGATCTCCAGCTCGTGGACCGAGTAGTAGAGGCTCATGTGACGGCTGCGGGCGTATTCCGCCAGATATCCCATGATCCTCTGCTTCTGGTAGTCCTCCAGAGCGAAGATCGGTTCGTCCATCATGAGGATCTTCGATCCGTACAGCAGGCTGAAGGCCACGATCGTGCGCTGCAGCTCCCCCTTGCTGACCTCCTGGGTTTTCTTGCGAAGAACCCTGTCCAGCTCGCATACTTCGATCAGCTCGTCGACCAGGGCGGAATCCCTGGTTTCGTGAAAACCGTTTTCGTGGACATAGTGCAGCAGATCCCCGATGTTCTCCTCCGTCTCGAATTCCATGTTCTGGTAGACGAAGGAGACATGGCGCTGCCGCTCCTGCTCCTCCCGCAGATTCCGCGTGTCGATTCCCCGCAGGTGTACGGTTCCCTGAACCGGAAGTAGAATGCCGGCGGCCAGCAGCAGGAGGGTGGACTTCCCGGTTCCGTTCTGCCCGACCAGTGTGCACACCCCTTCGGGAAGCTCGATGGACAGGTCGCTGAACACGAGCTGCTCCGTCTCAGGGTAGTAAAAAGAGACGTTCTCCAGTCGGATCCGGGAAGAAGGATTCGAAGGTTCAGACATCAGCGGGTCCAGGATCGAGTGCGATCATCCTGTCTAAGATAGTACGGTGGGCCGTACAAGGTCAAACGCACCGACGCTGTCTGCCCCTGCCGCTACTCCACCCGCAGGAGCAGGCCTTTCAGGTATTGTCCCTCCCGGTGGGCGATGTTCACCGGGTGGTCGACGTCCGCGTGGAGCCTGCGCAGGATCTGCACCGGGCGCTTCGCATCGACCGCCGCGCCGAACACCACCTTCTGGAACAGTTCCTCCGGCACCAGACCCGAACAGGAGAAGGTCATGAGGAACCCTCCCGGCTGGATCTGCCTGAGGGCGTTGAGGTTGATGTCCTTGTAGCCGCGCAGCGCCCCGGCCACCTCGCTCCTGGCGGCGGCGAATTTCGGCGGATCGAGAACGATGACGTCGCACGGGAACTCCACCCGGCGCAGGAAGGGGAACACGTCGGCCTTCATGGTCGTAATACGTTCGGGATCGATTCCATTCAAGGCGGCGTTTTCCACGGCGCCCCGGAGCGCAGCTTCGGAGAGGTCCACGTTGAGCACTTTGAGCGCGCCGCCCAGGAGAGCCTGTATCCCGAAGGCGCCGGTGTAGCTGAAGCAGTTCAGCACGTTCATGCCGGCCGATATTTCCCGTAGTATGGCCCGGTTTCGGCGCTGGTCGAGGTAGAAGCCGGTCTTCTGACCGCTGTCCACCTCCACCTGAAACCTGGCGCCCGACTCCTCGATCACCACGGGGGAGCGGAGGGTGCCGTCCAGGCAGAGCCCGGCGCCGTCTGCAGCCGTATCGAGACCTTCGGCCCGGGCCATGTGGGGATCTGTCTTTTCGTAGATGAAGGAAGGGCGCAGCAGCGCCCGCAGGGCGTCCACGACCAGGCCTTTCAGCCTCTGCATGCCCGCCGTGAGGGCCTGGAGCACGACGGCCTCGGCGTATCGATCCACGATGAGTCCCGGCAGATAATCCCCCTCCGCATTCACCAGCCGGAAGGCGGAGCCTGCGCCGCGCACCAGGGTGCTTCCCAGGAGAGCTTCCCGCAGATCGAGGGCACGCTCCAGCGCTCCTCTGATGAAGGCCCCGTCGATCACGATCCCTTCCGCGGCGGTCCCGGCGGCCAGCACCCGGACGGTGATGCGGGAGCTCCTGTTCACGTACCCGCAGGCCAGCAGCTGCCCGTTTTCATCGATGACGCTGCACGGCTGGCCGGCTTCCCGGTAGCCGTCGATGGATTTGACGGCGCCGGAGAAGATCCAGGGGTGACCGCTGAGGATCGGCTTTTCCCGGCCTTTTTTGACGGTAACGACGCACTTGCTGTTCATCTGCGTTTCAGAATCGGCTCGTCTTCCGGGCAGGATCGCCGCATTCCGGCGGACGCCTGCTCCCTGTGCGCATCCGCTCGCTTGCCTCGCGCCTCAGCCGGCCGATCGAAGGGCCCGCTGCAGGGCGGCTGCGCCCCGGCGGATCTCCTCCATGATCGGCAGGTCGTAGGGACATTTTTCCTCGCACTCACCGCATTCGATGCAGTTTTCCACGGATGCGCCGGCCCCGGCGATCCACTGCTCAGACAGCCGGTCCGCGGGAAAGCGTTGGATGAGGGTCTCTATGGTCATGAGGGTTATGATCTCCACGTCGTGGGGGCAGGGCGAACAGTAGCCGCAGCGGCGGCAGAAGCGCTTGCCCAGCTCCCTGCGCAGTCTTTCGATCGTTCGCCTGTTTTCGGCCGTCGGTGCGGCCCCCTCCTCCCAGAGAGCAAGGACCTCTTCGACCTCCTCGGTCCGTTCGAACCCGGGATCCGCCGCGATGCCGTCGACGGATAGCAGGAAGCGAATGCAGGCCGCGGCATCCTGCAGCGCTCCGCCGCCGAAAGCCTTCATGGCTATGAAGCCGACATCCCTGCTGCGACAGGCCTCGACGAGCTCCATCCCCTCCTCTTCCACGATGAAGTTGAACGGGTACTGCAGAACCTCGATCTCCGCGTGCTCGATCACCGCCGCAGCCGCCTCCCGCGTGTGGGCCGAGGCGCCGATGTGCCGGATCAGCCCCTTGTCCCGGTATTCCCTCACCAGATCGAAGGCGCCGTTGTCCTGCATGCTCTGCCACGTCCCGGGATCCGTAACGTTGTGGAACTGGTACAGGTCGATGTAGTCGCTCTGCAGGCGGCGGAAGCTCAGATCGATCTGTTCCTGAAGGGATTGCCGATCCCGGCCCATCCCCTTGGTGAACAGGTGTACGTCGGAGCGATCGTACTTCCTGATCGCCATGCCGATCCGCTGCTCCGAGTTGCCGTAGCCGTTCGCCGTATCGATCCAGTTCAGGCCCCCGTCCAGGGCCCGTTGGAGAACCCGGATTGCCTGCTCCTCGCTGAGACGCTGAATCGGGATTCCCCCGAAGCCGATACGGGTGACTTGCAGCCCGCTTTTTCCGAGTCTGATCATTTTAGTATAGTTCATCCCCGCCATTCTACCGTGGATCGCCGGTGTTGGCCAACCGCCCGGCCTGCGGCTTCCGGCATTGCCGGGGGCGAGGCGGAGCACGGCGCCGCTCAGCGCTTGAGGGGGCTGGTCTCCCGTGCCATCGTGCCTGTCTCCAGGATCTCCTGGATCTTGTAGGTGCCGTATTTCCGGGCCTTGAGAAAGCCGTCCCAGGCGCTCTCGGCCAGCCGGCCTTCCCGCCAGAGATCGAGGAGCCACTCACCCGCGTAGTCGGGATCCTCCTGGGGAATCCCGGCCTGGATTTCGAGCAGCCAGCGGCGGTTGAACAGCTCCTGGGCACCGATCGACGGGGACATGATGATCGGGATTCCCAAACCGCAGTAGAAGCTGAGCTCGCTCGGTTTCGTCCAGAGGATGTCCGTGGAGCGGATGGCCTCACTGAACAGCTGGAAGTACTCCTCCTTGAGGGGGCTGTAGAGCACGCGCACGTACGGGCACCCGGGCAGAAGCTCCTCTTTGACCTGCTGGAAATAGTCGCGGACCCCTTCCCGGACGCCGGCCACCAGGTTGAGGGCGATCTCGCCGGCTTTCAGCTTTTCCCGCAGGCTCCTGGTGATGGAAAAGCCGAATTCCCTCTGGGCTCCGGCTCCGCCGACTGCGTAGGTCACGGTCAGGCGGCGCTGCTTCCTGAAACGGCAGTTTCCTTTGCCGAGAAAATGTACCACGTTGCGGCCGTGCAGGGGCCAGAAGCGGTCGCTGGGATCGAGGTAGAACAGGCGCTGTGCCGCGTCGGCGCGCAGGATGTCCAGATTGGCTTTGCCCAGTATCTCCAGGGGAAAGGGGAATCCGGTCAGGAAGATCCGCTCGTCCGGTACGCCGTAGCTCTTCAGGCGCATCACCGCCCGGCCGCAGGGCGCCAGGTAGTGGATGCGGCTCCTGCGGGGATTCTCGGCCACCCAGGCGCGGCTGACCTCCGCGTCGCAGATGATGCAGTAGATCCGGCCGTAGCCGGCCTTGTCCGCCGCGATGGCCGGGGCCAGGTAGGAGGTTATCAGGGGCAGGGGTTTGGTGTTGATCTTCTCCAGCATCCCCTGGCACAGGCCGCGGTCGATGAACCGTCCGAGAAGCTTCACCTGGTAGGATGGAGCCGACATGTCGCGGATAGGGTAGAAGGAGGGGATGCTCTGCAGGGCGTCGAGCACCCCGAACAGGGGTTTGCCCACGATCGGCGTCTTGCGCACCCGGGAGAGGAACTCGTACATGTTCCGCATCCGATCCCAGAGTTTCTTCTCCTCCGGATCGCTGGCGGCGGAGCCGCCGACGGTGATGAGCTCGCCCTCCGCCAGGTGCCGCAGGGGATGGGTGGCCCGCTGGTGTCCCAGACCCATGTCCACCGTGGCTACCCAGGCTTTCTGTATTTCCGCTTCCATATCGCATCTCCTTCCGGGCGGGTCGATGAGGGAATTGTGTCTCTGGATAGCCTATCGGCGCTCCGGCGTTTTCAGTACATCAGAATTGTCGAGCCTTGGACGGCCCCGCGAGCAGATCAAGGGATCAGCCCTGCCACGAAGCGCCCCGTCTCACAAGCCAGATCCGGCCGATCGGCGTGTCGATGGATAAACTCGACGATCCGCGTTCCCACGATCACCCCATCGGCGTAGCCGCAGAGCCTGCAGGCATCCTCCCGCGTCTTCACGCCGATGCCGATGCAGACGGGGGTGTCGGTCATGGAGCGGATCAGGCGAATCCGCTTCTCCAATGCCCGGTCTGTCTTCAGCTCCAGCCCGGTTGTCCCCAGCTGGGGCACGTAGTAGAGGAATCCAGAGGCGAAGGAGAGGATCAGCTGCAGGCGGTCTTCGGGGGTCGTCTCGGAGGCCAGCAGAACCGTGCACAGATCCCGCTGCCCGGCCAGCCGGAAGAACTCCGGATCGGCCTCCGGGGGGAGATCCGCGATGATGAAGCCGTCCACCCCCGCTGAACGGGCGTCCTGCAGGCAACTCTTCCTGCCGTACTGCAGGAACACGTTCCAGTAGCCCATGAGCAGCAGCGGAAGGTCCGTCTGTTCCCGCAGCGACGCCACCTGCTCGAAGATCTGGGCCAGGCTGACCCCCCGGGCCAGGGCTCGGTTGGCGGCGGCCTGGATGACCGGTCCGTCGGCGATGGGATCGGAGAAGGGAACGCCGAGCTCCACCGCGCTAACCCCCGCACTTTCCAGCTCGAGGATGATCTCCCTGAGCGCTTCCCATGTGGGTTCGCCGGCCATGATGTAGGCTACGAAGGCCTTCTGTCCTCTTTTTTTCAGCTCCCCCATACGTCGAATCAGCCGGTTCATACCGTACCTCCCGCATCGGGATGAGATTCCAGGTAGCGCTCCACCTGCTGGCAGTCTTTATCCCCCCTGCCGGAGAGGTTGATGATTATGATCCGCTCCCTGTCCATAACACCGGCCTCCTTGCGGGCCTGGGCCAGGGCATGGGCGCTTTCCAGCGCCGGCAGAATTCCCTCCAGGCGAGCGAGCTCCTGGAAGGCCTCCACCGCCTCCCGGTCCGTGACGCTTGCATAGCGGGCACGGCCGGAGTCTTTCAGGAAGCAATGTTCGGGACCCACGCCGGGATAATCGAGGCCGGCGGAGATGGAATGGGTGGGGTGCACCTGGCCGTGGGC
>JAFGQJ010000230.1 GCA_016935715.1 Spirochaetales bacterium | reverse complement strand
GAGGCGGGGAGGGGAGCTTCAGCGGCGGGATCTCACCCGTCCCGACGATGTCGGCGCAGCCGTGCGGGGGGTGGATGCGATCATCCACAGCGCCGCCCTTGCCAGAGACTGGGGTTACGAGCAGGAGTTTTTCACCCAGAACGTGGAAGTCACCCGGCTTCTGGTCGACGAGGCTCGTCGAAGCGGCTGCCGGGTGTTCGTGTTCATGAGCTCTCTCTCGGTTCAAGGGTTTGGAGTTCACCGACGGTCAACCGAGGAAGGACCCGTTTATCCGCACCTCAGCGGCTATCAGCGCAGCAAGAAAGCCGCAGAGCAGGTGGTGCTGGGCCGCGGCAGCCCGGATTTCCGGGTTACGGTGCTGCGATCCGGCAATGCCTACGGTCCGGGAGATACCACCACCTTCTACAGACTGTTGGCCGCCCAGGAGAAGGGTGTGCGGGGCACCGTGGGCGGAAGCCGGGTGCTGACGAGCCCGGTGTACGTCGAGGATCTGGCCCAGGCGGTGATCCTGGCCCTCGAGAACGAACAAAGCTCCGGGGAGGTGTTCAACATCACCAGCGGGGAGGAGGTCACCTGGGCCGAGATGATGGATTACTGCGCCGAGCTTCTCGGCGTTCACCCCCGGATCGAGCTGCCGACTCAGCTGGCCTGGATTGCGGCCCGCCTGTTCAACGGAATCTACCGCCTGCTCGGCATCAGGGCCGAACCGCCGGTGTTTCCCTACCGGGTCGCCCATATCACCTGGGATTACAACTTCAGCATCGACAAGGCCCGGCGGATGCTCGGCTTCCGGCCCGGCACCGACTGGAGAACCGGTCTGTCCAGGACCGTGGCCGCCTACAGGAGGTACAGGGAAAGCGGTGTGAATGACTTCTTTACACGGCGCCGGGGCGAGGATCGCAGCAGCGGATGATCCCGTAGCGTCCCTCCACCAGCCAGTTCGGCTCCTCTCTGTCGAGCCTCTCCACCGTCTCCCGCGGAAGATCCACGACCAGCTCGCTCTTGGTCGTGCGCAGCGTTACCAGGGCTGCCGGAAAATAGTCGACGATCGACTGCATATCCGCGGTCGGCGGCCATCTGCGGTCGGCGAGCAGCCTCCTGTAGTTCAGATCCCCCTTGAGCACGATCAGATCGCTCCCTGCCAGCTCCTCCCGGAGATCGGCGGGAAACGCGGGGAAGTGCAGCGGACCGTTCCAGAAGTAGTGATCCCTCAGCACCAGCGATCCCCGTTCCCGGTGGGCGGCCAGCTCTCTGCCGCAGCCGCGGATACCCACGTCGTCGTGCCGTCCAAGGGCGCTGATCGTCTCCGCGACGTCCCTGACCGTGGCATCGGATACGTAGTAGGGCACTTTCTTGCAGTGCAGGCGGACCTGCGTCTCCGGCCCATTCTGCAGCAGCGAAAGGGCCAGGTGCAGATCCGCGATCAGCTCCGAGGCCGAGTTGTCCAGGATCAGATCGACGCGACGGGCTTCGAGCAGTCTCTCCGTTGCCTCCTCGGTATGATCGACCAGCAGGCGACTCGATTCGACACCGTCATGCTCCCTGTAGCGTTCCAGAATCCGGGTATAGCTCAGGTCCAACCGGTTTGCCCAGAGGCAGTACTGAAGCAGGACAGGGAGCCTGTGCCGCAGGCTGCCGGCGGCGGACCCCTCCCTGCCGATTCGCCCGGCCAGGTCCAGGGCGCCTCCCGGCCGCTGCATCTCCTCCTCCTTGAACGGGAGGTAGGGATCCGAGGCGTAGCGGCGGCTTTCCCTCCTGTAGTAGCCCCAGGCCAGAAGGATCTCCAGGTAGAACAGGCTCTCGGCGAAGTACCAGGGAAGATCCAGCCAGGATTTGCCGACGTGCCTGCCGATTTCCCGGCTCCAGGTGGCGTACTCCGCCGCATCCATGTGAGCGCGCAGGTCGGAGGAAGCATCTCCGGAGAGGCAGTTTTTCACGGTTCCGGACCGCAGCCTGTCCTTCAACTCCCGCAGCCCCGCCGCCTCCGCCTCCTGCAGACGGTTTTTCCCGATTATCTGATCCAGTATCTCCGGCAGCCTGTGCGTGAAGGTAAAGGCGGCGAAGGATCCGGGCTCTGAGGTCGTAATGACGGGAGGATCGGACCGAGGAAGATCCGGGCTCAAACGGGTATCTTCAGGAGCTTCTTGAACTCTTCCCGGTCCACCACTTCCTTCTCCATCAGCAGCTTGGCAAGGGCGTCGAGAGTATCTCTCTTTTCCTCGATGATCTTGCGGGTCTTTTCGTGGGTTTCGTCCAGGATTCGCTTTACTTCCCCATCGATCTCCGCGGCGATCTTCTCCGAGTATTCCTTCTCCGTGGACGTCCAGTTGTCACCGGTGAGGAAGGGATTGCGGGGACGCTCGTAGGCCATCAGTCCCATCTTTCCGCTCATGCCGTATTCCTTGACCATGGCCCTGGCGATGTCCGTGGCCCTCATGAGATCGTTTTGGGCCCCCGTGGACACGTCCCCGAAGACCAGCTCTTCGGTGGTACGGCCGGCCAGCAGCACGGCCAGCCGATCCTCCAGCTCGCTCTTGGTCATCAGGTAGCGGTCTTCGGTGGGAAGCTGGATCGTGTACCCCAGGGCTGCGATTCCCCGCGG
>JAFGQJ010000229.1 GCA_016935715.1 Spirochaetales bacterium | reverse complement strand
CATGCTTCCCAGGGAGAAGGTAACGCCGATGTTGAGCCCCGCCCACAGCGCCAGCGGCCAGAAACGCCAGGAAGACAGCACCTCGGGGATGCCCGCGAACGGTGAAGTCCCCGGCGAAGTCCCGGCTGGGGTTTCGAAGTGCCGGGAGAGATCCGGCCAGCCTTTTTCCGAAGGCCGATCGCGAACAACAAGGAACACCAGGGCAGACATCAGTACGGAGAGGATCCCCACGCAGATCAGGGTCCAGTTCCAGCCAAGAGTGTTGCTCAAGACTGCAAGCGGGATGCTGGCCGTGAAGACGCCGATTCCACCCACCATCATGAACAGCCCTCCCAGCATCGCCATCCGTTTCGGCTCGAACCACTCGGAAAGCAGCTTGAAGTTGGAGACGAACACGGCGGATACGCCGACGCCGATCAGCAGGCGACCGGCAATGGCCACGGCGATGTTTTCCGTGAGTCCCATCAGCAGCGAGCCTGCGGCGGCCAACAGGAGAAACGAGGATACCGTTTTTCTGGCCCCCCAGGAGTCCACCAGTACACCCACCGGCAGCTGCATGAGCGCATAGGGGTAGAAATAGGCGGAGCCGAGCATCCCGAGAAGGGCTCCTTCGATCCGGAAAGCCCGCTGCATGTCGAGGGCCAGGACCGCCGGGCTCACCCGGTGAAAGTAGACCAGCAGATAGCTGAGGAATATCGCGATACAGACCGCGTATCCGTAGGCCTGTGTTCTTCTCTGCTCCAGCTCCCGGGCTTCCAATTTGGCTGCCATGAAGGAGATCCTATCACAATATTCGACAGCAGCTGAACCCATGTGAGGGCCAACCGCGACGAGCCAACCGCGACGAACTGGAAAACAATCACGGATTGTGCAAGAATGTCCGCGTGAAGCTCCTTATGATCTGTCCGCTCCCGCCCGAGTTCAATGCCTGCAGGGAGATCCTGTCACTGCGGGACGCAAGACCCGTTTCCGGGTGCCGCTCGGCCAGGGGGAGCGCAGGCAACATCGATGTGCTGGCCGTCGAAAGCGGGCCGGCAAAGGCCAGGGCGGCGGCAGCGACAGCGGCAGGCTGTATGAGCTGCGCACCGCAGCTGGTCGTCGACACCGGTTCCTGCGCCGGCACTGCACCGGGCGCCTTCGTCGGTCAGCTGATCGTCTGCCGGGAGTGCTACGAGTACGACATCGGCGGCGGCCTCTTCCCCTCCAAGATGATTCCGGAGATGAAGCTTCCCTCGGCCCTGTCGATGCTGCACTCCGCCGAGAGGGAAGCGCTCCTGAGGGAGGCCGGGGAGACCGGCAGCACGGAGAGCTTCCAGGTGCAGGTGGGCAACCAGGCCTGCGGGGAGCTGCTGATTCAGTCCCAGGAGATGCGGGAAGCTCTCTACAGCCTCTGCCAGGCGTCGGGAGCCAACTGGGAAACCGCCGGCGTGTTCGTAGGGGCCTTGAAGAACCGGATTCCGCCGTTGAGTGTACGCATCGTCACCGATCGGGGAGACGAAGAGGCGTTGAAGGATTTCCGCGCGAACCTGAAGAAGCAGGCCAGACAGCTGTATAGGTACATACAGGTTCTGGCCGAGTACGGCTGGTTCGACCACTTTCTCGAGTGCTGGCAGAAGCTCGATCCCGCCTCCCTGGACCTGCTGCCCCGGTCCGTGCTCCCCTGAAATCCCCGATGCCTTGCAGGCGCGAACCCTAAGGATTACAATAAAGATGAAAACTCGTCAGGAGGCGAACAAGGTGTCACGAACCTACGTAGAAACCTCGACGTATCTCCTCGAAGAGATAGATGAAATGATTCAGGAAGGCTTCTATCACGACCGAACCGAAGCGGTCAATGAAGCTCTCACGATGCTGATCAAGCAGTACAAGGTGTCCAAGCTCCATGCCAAGGATCAGCGCTACGCGTCGGATCGGAAGCCGGAAAAGAAAACCAGGCGCTGACAAGCCCAAAACGAGGACAGGAGCTGCAAGCGCGGGAGGAGGAACGAATTGATCGGTCAGGTTGTTGTGGGTATCGACGGTTCTGATTACTCTCTGTCGGCTTTCCGGTACGCGGAGCATTTCGCATCCAGGCTGGGCTGTGAGCTCAAGGCCGTTTTCGTGATCGATTCCAGAAAAACCGAGCTTCCCATCATCTACGCCACCGGCCACTTCGACTATGCCTTTGCCAGAACCTATGTCCCGCCCGACCCGGAGATGAAGAGCTTCTATGCCAAGATAAAAAAGGACCTGGAGAGCTTCGCCACGGCGGTTCTGGGCAATATCGAGGCCAGCTGCAAGGAGAAGAAGATTCCCTTCGCCGCGATCCGGCGCGAAGGCCTGCCGTCCCAGGTCCTGGCGGAGGAGTGCCGCTCCGGGGACCTGCTGTTCATCGGACAGAGGGGCGAAAATGCACGCTTTGCCCGCACCATCGTAGGATCCACCGCTGAAGACGTGGTGCGTTCCTCCCCGCGGCCGGTCATGGCCTGCCCCGGGGCCTTCCGGCTGCCCGAAAAGGTCCTGTTCCCCTACGACGGCTCCCCCGCAGCCGAACGGGCCCTGCAGTTCTGCGTGAACGCCTTCGAATGCTTCTGGAAAGAGTTCCTGGTGCTGTCCAGCGAGGAGGAGAAGGGCCTGACCGAACGGGAGCACAGGTATCTGAACAAGCACGCCATCGACCACCGTCTGATCACGGAGACCGGCTCCCCGATCGACACGGTCCTGGAGGTGGCCGAGCGGGAGGGTGCCGATCTCCTGCTGATCGGATCTCACGGTACCCACAAGATCCGGGATTACATCCTGGGCTCCACCACGGTCCATCTGCTGCGCAAGAGTCCCCTGCCTGTGCTGATCGTCTACTGACCCGCATCGTGAAGATCTCCTATCCGGAAAACCGCCAGGCAAAACGAATGGTGAGGACGCAGATCCAGGCCCGGGGCATCCACGATGAGGGGGTGCTCGAGGCGATGTCCCGCATCCCCAGGCACCGTTTCGTCTCGGGAACGAGCGCCTTCGAAGCCTACGGCGATTTTCCCCTTTCGATCGGCCACGGCCAGACGATCTCCCAGCCTTACATGGTTGCCCTGATGAGCGAGGAGCTTCGGTTGCTGGGCATCGAAAGGTGCCTGGAGATCGGCACCGGCAGCGGCTACCAGACGGCGGTCCTGGCCGAGCTGGCTGCAGAGGTTTACACGGTGGAGCTGGTCCCTGAGCTGCTCGAGCGCTCCCGGAGACTGCTCGAGGAGCTCGGCTACACGAACATCCGCTATCGCAGCGGCGACGGGTCGGCAGGCTGGCCCGAGCACGCCCCGTACGACCGGATCCTGGTGGCGGCGGCCGCGCCTTCCGTTCCGCGCCCCCTTACGGCGCAGCTGGGCGACAACGGGATCCTGGTGATCCCCGTCGGGGACAGCCGCAACTATCAGACCCTGATGGTCGTGCGCAGGATCGGGAACCGCCTGGACACCCGGGAGAGCATCGGCTGCCGCTTCGTTCCCCTGGTGCAGAAAGCACGGGGATATTGAAAAAATAGACAGAACCTCCTATTCTTCAACCACCAAGGAAACAGTATGCCCATCCCCCTGACCCGACCGACCCTTCGCCGCAGAGACTACAACAGCGTTCTCAACTGTCTGGTCTCCGACCAGATCGCCCCCGGGCCTCTCAATCAGGAGTTCGCAGCCGCGCTGGGCAAAACGCTGGGAGCCGCGGGCGGCATCGCTCTGATGAGCTACTCCGGCTGCATCCACTGCGCCTTCGATCTGCTCGGTCTGCAGCAGGGCGACGGGGTGCTCATCTCCGCCCTGACCCCGAGACAGTATCTGCAGATCATCGAATCGCGGGGCTTGCGGGCCGTGGTGGCCGACGTGGAGCCCGAGGGGGTGCTCCTGGCCGCGGATTCGCTGAGGAGGCCTGCGCGTGTCGACGTGAAGGCGATCGTCCTGTACTACACCCTGGGATCGATGCCGAAGGGGGAGGAGATATTCGAGCTCGGCGTTCCGGTCATCGAAGATGTTACCGAGGCAGTGGGGGGAGCGTGGGGAGGGCGGCCCTGCGGCAGCCGGGGCCGTGCCGCGGTTGCGTCCCTGGCCCCGGGCGGGTTGATCACCGCCGGGTGCGGGGGGGCGGTTTTTACACAGGAGCGCAGGATGGTCAGACCGTTGAAGGAACTGGCAGCCGGCGGGTATGCCGGGCAGCTGCTTCCTGATATGAATGCCGCCCTGGGCCTCAGCCAGGTACGCGAGCTGTCCCGGTTCCTGCACAAACGCAGCGAAATCGGCCGGCTGTTCCGTGATGCCCTGCTGCGCTCCCGACACAGCCCCCTGCTGGGGGAGGGTGAAGGCGTCGATTTCACCTTTCCAATCCTGGTAAAGGATGGAAGACCCGATGTCAGGCGCTACGCAGAGAAACGGGGAATCCAGGCCGAGGCAGCCTTCACGAACGCCGCCGCGGCGGTGGAGGAGGGCGCTCGGGGAGCAGCCGGGGGAGCCGGCGCGGGGGCAGCTTTCCCCCGGGCACAGCAGCTGCTCTGGCGCGGCCTGCTCTTTCCGCTGTATCCCTCCCTGGGCAGGAAAGATGTCCAGCTGATGTGCAAGGTCCTGAGCACTCTTCCTTGATCGGTTACCGAGGAATCGCTATAGTCGAAATTAGAAAAGATTTGAAAAACAGAATTCAGAGAGCCATTATCGTCGTTAATTCTCTTAAGGAGGAGGCGGTTTCCCTGCTCGGAGAAGTGGAAGAGCATCTTCGCAGCCTGGCGGTAGAGGTGCAAACGATCCTCGTGGATGAGAGGAAGACTCCCTGCCCGCCGATGGAAACGGACCTGGCCATCACGCTGGGCGGCGACGGCACCCTGCTGTACGGAGCCCGCTGCCTGGCCGGCAGCAATGTCCCGATCCTGGCGGTCAATCTGGGGGATTTCGGTTTCATCACCGAGATATCCAGGAGCGAATGGGCGGATGCCTTGAGGGACTACCTGGAAGGCCGCCTCGCGGTGAGCAGACGCATCATGTTCGAAGCGGAGGTGCACCGGGACCGGCGGGTGCTGCAGCGCTTCAGCGGCTTGAACGATGCGGTGGTACGGGCCGGGCATATCTCCCGGATCATCGCCCTGCGTGTCCACCTTTCCGGCACCTACGTGGCCCGCTACCGGGCGGACGGACTCATCGTGGCCACCCCCACGGGCTCGACGGCATACTCCATGTCTGCGGGCGGCCCCATTCTGCATCCGGAGATGGACGCCTTCATCCTGAATCCGATCTGTCCCTTCACGCTGTCCAACCGGCCCATCGTTATCCCGGCAGGCGAAGGGTGCGAGCTGGAGGTGGAGGAAATCCAGCGCGCGGAGATCGTCCTGGTGGTCGACGGAAAGGAGGTCTGCCACCTGGAGCCGAAAGATCGGATCGTCTTCACCAGATCGGAGAAGCATACCTTCATCATCCAGTCCAACAAGAGGAACTTCTACGAGGTGTTGCGGAGCAAGCTCAACTGGGCGGGGGAGCCGAATGCTTGAGCAGTTGGTCGTCAAAAATTACGCCCTCATCGACAGGCTCCAGGTCCGCTTCTCCTCCGGATTGAATATTCTCACCGGCGAAACCGGAGCGGGAAAATCCATTTTGATCGGTGCCCTCGGGCTGGTGTTGGGGCTGAAGGCCGATACCGAGGCACTGCGCGCCGGGGCTTCGGAGATCGATGTGTCGGGGATCGTCAAACTGGAAGACAATCCGGAGGTTCAGGAGTGGCTGCGGGAGCAGGGAATCGAGGCGGAAAACGGATCTCTCATCATCCGCAGGGTCGTCAGGAAAAACGGCAAGAGCACCATCTTCGTGCAATCCGCGCCCGTTACCCTGGCCGCCCTGAGAGAGCTCACCGGCATGCTCTTCGACCTGCACGGCCAGCACGAGCATCAGTCGCTGCTGAGCTCCGACAACCACCGCAGGCTCCTGGATCACTTCGGCGGCCACACCCAGGAAGTGGCACAGTTCACCTCCCTGCACACGAATCTGCTCAAGCTCCGGGAAGAGCATTCCGCTCTGATCGCGGAGCAGCAGGAGAGAACTCGCAAGGTGGAGCTGCTGGAGTACGCGATCGATGAGATCGAGAAGGCCGCGCTGAAAGCCGGGGAGGAGCAGCAGCTCAGGCAGGAGCAGAATCTTCTCGCAAATCACGAGAAACTGATCCACCTGGTCGAAGAGATCTACGGCGCCACCGCGGAGAGCAGGGGAGGGGCGCTTGCCGCCCTGCGCCAGGCACGGGGATCGCTGGCGGAGGTGGTCAAGATCGACTCCAATCTGAACCAGTCGAGCCGTCAGCTGGACGATGCGTTTTTCGAGCTGGAGGATTTCGTGCAGAACCTGGCAACCTACAAAGGCTCCATCGATTTCGACCAGGCCCGGCTGGAGAGCATCGAGGAACGGCTGGATCTGATCAGGCGGCTGGAGAAGAAGTACGGCGGCTCGATCGAATCGGTGCTGGCCTACCTGGAAGACAGCCGCAGGCAGCTGGAGGGCATCCAGGCCAGCGACACCACGCAGAAGAAACTCGAAGACCGGATATCCTTACTGGAAAAAGAGCTCAGGCAGAGAGGGGAAACCATCACCGGCCTGCGCAAGCAGGCTTCCATCCAGCTCGAGCAGAAGATCGTCCAAGAGCTGGTCCAGCTCGGGATGCCCAAGGTTCGCTTTTCCGTCCAGATTCAGGATCGAAGCGGTGAGGGAGGCAAGGTGCTGTATTCGAGCACGGGAAAGGACAGGGTGGAGTTCCTGATCTCCCCCAACCCGGGAGAGCCGTACAAGAAGCTCGCCCAGATAGCCTCCGGAGGCGAGCTGTCGCGGATCATGCTGGCAATAAAGTCCGTGCTGGCGGAGTCGGATCATATCAACAGCCTGATCTTCGACGAGGTGGACGCGGGCATCGGCGGAGAGGTGGCCATCGCGGTGGGGGAGCGGCTCAAGCGGCTGGCTGAACACAAACAGGTGCTGTGCATCACCCACCTTGCGACGATTGCGGTTCAGGCCGATAATCACTTAAAAGTGGAGAAGACGGCCCAGGCGGGCAGGACCGTCACGCGGGTGAGCCCCGTGCGCGGCAATGAACGTCAGGAGGAGATTGCCAGGATGCTGGCGGGTGACAAGACCGGTGACACATCTCTGAGGCACGCGCAGGAGCTGCTTCAGAAATACGGTGCCGGAAAAGGCGGATGAGCGCATGGAAAAGATCAGCAGCGAAGCCAAAAAGAGATACGCGGAAAGGGTGGGAGAATACAGAGAGCGTATCGACACGATCACGGAGAGCAACAGGCAGCTGGAAGCCTCGGTCCAGGTGGCCAGCAAATCCCAGGGACTGACCAGCGGCCAGTACAGGGGCAACCAGTTTGCGGATCCCGAAGCTTTGAAGGAGGTGAACTCGATCCGCTTCACCCTGGCCGATCAATACCTCAATATCGTGTCCTACTACAGCCTGATGAATGCCCTGTCCCTGTCCCTGCTGGGCATCAAGAACGAGAGCTTTTTGAACGACGCGCGGAAATCCTGCTACAAGAGCATCATATATATGGAAGAAATCGTCAGCCCGGCCATCGACAGCCCGTTCTCGGAATACCAGCAGGGAGTGGAAAGCCTCGAGGCTTTCGACGACAGAAACAAGTACCGTCTGCTCTGCAAGCTGGGTTTCGCCATAGACTCGGTCATCGAGGGGTTCGGCACCTTCTCCAAGTGGAAATGGTCCTTTGTCGAGCTCCAGGGCCGCTACGCGGTAATCGCAAAAAACTTTCTCAATCTCAAGACCTTCATCATGCAGCTCGACCCCCGGATCGAAGGCTACTCCGAGCGTTTGGCCCATGTGCAGCTGGTCAAGAAACTTCTCCAGCAGTCGGCCGATCGCTACCGGGAGAAATACGAGCTCTCGACCATGCGTCTGGACGATATCAAGAAGGCCATCCTCTACCTGGCCGCCATGAAGCGCCTGCATACGCTGCTCGGGGAAGTCGAGGAAGCGGAGGTGGTGAAGAAGAAGATGGAGATCTGGAAGACGAAGATGGAGGACGATCAGAAAAAGGCGGAGATGGCCGAGCGCATGGAGAAGCTCAAGAAGCAGGGCGGCTAGTTTTTTCCACGCAGATCGTGGAGGGAGTCGTAGGGATAGAGCTGGCCGAGGGTCGTGTCCACCCTCTGTTTCTCTCCGGCGAAGGTTACGGGGAAATCCTCCCCGGCGAACTCGCTCAGCACCTGGCGACAGGCACCGCAGGGGGCCACCGCAGACTCGCTGTCGGGGGTGCAGATCGCCATGGCCTGGAAATCTCTCCTGCCCGCCGAAACGGCGCTGAAGACCGCGGAACGTTCGGCACAATTGGTCAGGCCGTACGAGCGATTCTCCACATTCGTCCCCGTGAACACGGTGCCGTCGCTGCACAGCAAGGCGGCACCCACCCGGAAACGGGAGTAGGGGCAGTAGGAACTCTCCGCGGCGCAGCGTGCTCGTTCCAGAAGCTCGTCACTATCGGCCACCGGTATTTCCCTCCTCTTCGTTGACACTCCGAGTGCCCTTATTATACCATGATGTGCGAAAACTTGATATCCGAGGGTTCCCGGCCCGTTCATGGCAGACAGTATCTTTCGAAACCGCAGAGAGGGGAGAGTCTTCTGGCTGCTGCTTCCCCTGATTGTCTTCCTCTACCTCCTCCTCTTTCCCCGCCCCGGGGGAAGGGAGAGCTTCATGCGTCCGGTCTGGTCGAAGGGCGTCTCTGCGGGTGCCGCGGTGGCATCGCAGGCGGCGGGACCCACCTGGTACTTCCGCGCGGCGGATGAATTCGGGTATGCGGATCTGCAGGGCAATCTGTACTACGTCGGCGAGACCCTGTACAACCTGAGTTTGTCCGACACCGGCTTCATCAATTACGGCAGCGTGCCCGACCACGTGGTGGTCATGAATACCCGTGGGGAGTTCCAGTACAGCATAAAAACCCACGGTTATCCCCTGCTGGAGCCGAGCGGGCAGGTGCTGTATTCGATCAACACGGACCGCAGCGGATTGAGGCGCATCGACAGCGAAGGGCAGGTTCTGTGGTCCGTCGTTTTTTCCGCACCGCTTGCAACGGCCGCTCTGGCCGGTGAAGAATGCGTGATCGGACTGCTGGACGGACGGATGCTGCTGGTGGGTGCCGACGGCGTGGTGGAGCACGAGCAGGCAGCCGGGCGCAGCCGCATCCCGGTTGCGCTGGGGAGCGCTTTTTCCGGGGACCGCAGCCGAATCGCCCTGATCTCCGGTATCGAACCGCAGAGGTTGTCGGTCCTGCAGCGGCGGGAAGGGCAGACGACCACGGAGTTGGAGCTGGTGTTGGAGTCGGACTTTCGCAGAGAGGTGCAGCTGCGCTTCGCTGCGGACAATCGGTACCTGTTCTATGAAGTCGAGCAGGGGCTGGGGGTGCTGGATATCCGCAAGGTCAGCCGTACGCAGTTCATCATCCCGGGCGTCCTGGAGTCCCTGGACGCGGACAGCGGGTTTGCCGCGGCGGCCTTCCGGCGGGCCGAGGGATCCCGGCTGCTGGTCTTCCGGCCTCCGCATTCCGTGCTGCTTTCCCGGGATCTGGCGGCAGAACAGCTGTACGTGAAGGTGATCGGCAGCTCCCTGATCCTCGGTCTGGATGGATTCATCCTGCGGGCCGATCTGTTGGAGGGTTGATTGAGACGACTGATACTACCGGTTCTGTTCGTCTGTCTGGCCGGAGGGGGGCTGCCGGCCTTCGAGTGGCCGGTGGACCGGATCGTGCTGACCTCGACATTCGCCGAGCATCGGGGCGATCACTTCCATGCCGGGATAGACCTGGGCGGAGGTGAACAGCCGATCTACCCGATATCCGCAGGAGAGCTGGTTTTTTCCTATCGGGAGGGGCGGGACTATTCCTCCCTGCCCACGGGGCTGGGCAATTTCCTGGTTCTCCAGCATCAGGGCGGCGTACGCTCGCTGTACGCCCATCTGGCCGCGGGGAGCATGGATCCCGAACGTCGGATCCACGACCGCAGCCGGCCGCTGGGAACGATCGGCTCCAGCGGCTACTCCTCCGGCAAACACCTGCACCTGACGATTATCGATACGGAGATGGGCACGATCATCAACCCGCTGCTCCTGCTTCCCCCTCTGCCCGACGGGCAGCCTCCGGAAATCAAGGAGGTGTTCATACGCAGCGGCGAGCAGCGCATCGATCTGGAGAACCTCATGAGTGTGGGCCGGGCAGAGGTGGAGCTGTTCGCCACGGTCTACGACCTTCGCGAGGACGTCTCCTTCCTCTGGAAGCTCGCTCCCTACAAGGTGTTTCTCTCCCAGGACGGGAGGGAGATCTCCGCCTTCACCTTCGACTCTCTGCGCAGCGCTCCGGAGGAGGGCGGCGCATCACGGCGGCTCCTGCTCGCGAACACGGACAGGGACTTCGAAGACATCTTCGACTCTCCCTGGACCCTGAGCCTCGGCCGTATCAATCTGGTTCCCGGGGAGACCAGCCTCACCGTTTTCGCCTCTGATTTCGCGGGCAACGAAAGCTTCAAAGAGTACGCGCTGACCGTGCTGGAGTAGCTGGTGAAAACCTACTCGACGGCTCCGGGTCGGGAGCGCTCCAGGACTATAGCCTGCAATCTCTGCGGGGCGAAGCGCCACCGCAGGGCGCTGGCCTCGCGGGATTACACGTTCGTCAGGTGCAGCGATTGCGGACTGGTCTTCCAGAATCCCCAGCCCATATTCGAAGATCTGAGGTACCGTTACGGGCAGAATTACTTCGAGTACGAGCTGCGAAACGAAGAAAACTTCTTCCATCTGATGAAGCTCGGGCTCGAGGACATCCGCTTCTTCGAGCGCACCGCCGCGCTGGATCGGTCCGGGAGATTCCTCGATGTGGGCTGCGCCACCGGGATGCTGCTGGGATACCTGCGCGATCGGGGATGGAGCGTCCGGGGAGTCGAGCTCTGCCGCGAGTCGGCGGAGTACGGCAGGCGCTGCAGGAAGCTGGATATCCACATCGGTACCCTCGAGGAGGCCGGATTCCCGGATTCCCATTTCCCGGTCGTCCATTTTTCCCACCTCATCGAGCATGTGCCCGATCCCAAGGCTTTCCTGACGGAGGTGCGGCGGATCCTCGTTCCCGGGGGATTCCTCGTGGTGGTTACTCCGAACATCGCCGGCCTTCAGGCCAGGCTGTTCCGGGAGAGGTGGCGTTCGGCCATTGCGGATCACCTGACCCTGTTTTCCAGGGCCACGCTGCACAGGATGCTCGGCGCCTGTGATTTCCGGGTCCTCGATACCGTGACCTGGGGAGGGCTGGCCAAGGGAAGCGTGCCGGGGATCGTGAAGCGTCCCGTGGACTATCTGGCCAAGAAGCTGGGTTTCGGGGACGTGGTGTTGATGCTGGGGCAGAAGAGGGAAAGCGAAACGGGTTGACTTTTTTTTCTCGCCTGTCCTACGATGAGCGCTGACAGCTGACGGAGGTCTGCATGACCAGAGAGAGCCTTCAGTCGATCGCTCTGCAGGAGCTGGTAGCCCTCGCTCGAGAGGAGGGTTACGAAGTAGACGGTGCCGCCGATCGGGCCGCATTGACAGAGTTCATCCTGGAAAATCTGAGGGAACGAGCCAGAGAGAAGGAGCAGGAGGACAGCCCCTCCGTCCAGGTAGAGGAAAGCAAGTTCCAGATCACGGAGACTGAAGCCGCCGGCAGTGCCGGACCGGATAGTTTCCCGGTGGCGGATCGGTACAACCAGACCCGGATCGTATTCATGGTGCGGGATCCGCACTGGGCCTTCGCCTACTGGGATCTCGAAGATAAATGGAGAGAAAAACTGCCAGTCAAAGACCAGCCTCACACCCTCGTGCTGCGCGTGCGGGAGCTGGGGGACCAGGACTCAGCGGACGGCGAAGGCAAGAGCTTTTTCGATATCCCGATCCAGCTCGGTGATGCGAGCTGGTACATCTATCTTCCCGACCAGGACTGCCGCTACCTCCTGGAGCTGGCGGTGGAAGTGAAGGGGAAGCACACCTGTCTGGCCAGGTCCAATCCAATACGCACCCCCCGGGATTTCAGCCTTGCCGGACCTGAGGTTCTATCGCAGTACGGCACCTTCTACCCGGCCGGCGACTCTGAGGCCATCCCTCAGAGAATTCTCGCCGCCCGCGGGGACTAGCCGGTGGGATATCTCGCCCTGGTCCTGCACTGGCACCTGCCCTACGTGCGGCATCCGGAGCACCCGCGCTTTCTCGAAGAAGACTGGTTCTTCGAAGCGATAACGGAAACCTACATTCCGCTCCTCAGCCTCTTCGAGCGCCTCGGCTCCGAAGGGGTGGGCTTCCGCATCACCCTCTCGATTTCCCCCACATTGGCGGAGATGCTGCGGGATCCGCTGCTGCAGAGGCGCTATCTGGCGTATCTGGACCGGTTGATCGAGCTCGCCGGAGCGGAGATCCGACGCACGAAAGATGAGCCCCTGCTGAACAGGTTGGCCAGGTTGTACCTGGAGCGCTATCGGACGTGCCGGCGGGTGTTCCGGGATCATTACGGCTGCAATCTGCTGGACGGTCTGATCGAGCTGCAGTCTCGCGGTACCGTGGATCTGATCTGCTCCGCGGCCACGCATTGCTTCCTGCCCCTGTTCCAGGTTGTCCCCCAGGTGGTGAAGGCGCAGGTGCAGGTGGCGGTCGACTCTCACCTGCGGAACTTCGGCAGCTATCCAAAGGGATTCTGGCTTCCCGAGTGCGGGTACTACCCCGGGGTGGAGGATCACCTGAGACAGCAGCGCCTTGCCTACTTCTTCGTGGAAACCCACGGCATCCTGTATGCGGATGAACAGCCCCGTTACGGGGTGTACGCCCCTCTCCTGTGTCCAAACTCAGTGGCAGCCTTCGGCCGCGACCCGGAGTCGGCACGATCGGTATGGTCCGCCCGGGACGGCTACCCGGGTGACCCGGTGTACCGGGACTTCTATCGGGATATCGGCTACGACCTGCCCCTCGACTACCTGAAACCGTTTCTTCCTGATCAGGAGGTACGGGTGAGCACGGGCATCAAATACCACGCGATCACGGGACCGGGCAGTCAGAAGCGCCTGTACAATCCCAAGGCCGCGGCGAACAGACTCAAGGCGCATGCCGAGCACTTCGTCTGCTCACGGATCGATCAGCTTGCTCGCCTCTCTGCGGTCATGGATCAGCCGCCGCTGATCGTCTGTCCCTTCGATGCCGAGCTGTTCGGGCACTGGTGGTTCGAAGGCCCCCAGTGGCTGGAAACCGTGCTGCGAAGGATGGCGGAGTTTCCCGAAGCGATCCGCCTGATCACCCCGGGGCAGTACCTGTCGGAGCATCCAGAGCAGCAGACCGCTCAACCCTGCTTCTCCAGCTGGGGAAACAAGGGCTATGCGGAGGTTTGGCTGGAGGGCAGCAATGACTGGGTGTACAGGCACCTGCACCAGCAGGCCCTGCGGATGTCCGAGCTGGTGCGGCGTTTCCCGAAGGAGAAGGGGATGCGCAAGCGGGCGCTGGATCAGGCTCTGCGGGAGATGCTGTTGGCCGAAGCGTCGGACTGGGCATTCATCATGAAGACCGGCACGACGGTGCCCTACGCAGTTCGGCGCACGAAAGAGCACATCTACAATTTTTCCCGGATCTACGATTCCCTGATGAGCGGCGGTATCCAGCAGGAGTGGTTTCTGGGGGTGGAGAGCAGGAACAACCTGTTCCGGGAGATCGACTACCGCTGCTGCGTCGCCTGAACCTCCAAATCAGCGATCGATGCTGATGAGCCTGTCGAAGTTGATCAGCTGAAAGGTGTTGTAAAGGGCATCACTGCAGCCGTTGATGCGGATCGTGCGGTCCTCCTCGGTGAGGGCCTTTCGCAGGAGGAGGATCTTGCCGAGACTGGTGGAGTTGATCGAAGGAACCTCGCTCAGGTCGAGGATGATGGTTCTGCAGTCCCCGGCAGCAAGTTCGGCGAGTTCTTTTTGAAACTTCTCCGCAGCCTCGCTGTTCAAGGCTCCGTTTACCTTCAGCCGGACTTCCCCTTCAACGCTTTCATCTCGAACAAACATGGTTTTCCTCTTTCGCTCTCCGCGCGTACCGCTCACGGTCAGGACTGAGCATCTCCCCGATCTTCCCGCTCCTCCCCGGCGCCGCCCTCCCCCTCGACGAGGGTGAATCGGCGAACGGCCCCTTCCTGCTCCTCGATCTCTTCGATCAGCAACACGGTCTGAAAGGGGATCATGAGATGCTTCGAGCTGCCGAAAGCCTTTATAATATCGTCCTGGGCAGGATTGATGATCAGCGTTTTCTTGTCGTCGAAAACCAGATCCTTTATCGAAACGAAGTAGGGATGCGTCAGATCGAGACTCTTGGCGGTGAGCTGGACTTCCTTGTCTTTCCATTTGAAGTGAACCCGGTATAGAGACAATGCTTCTCTCCCTCTTCCCGCGGGCACGCCGTGCTCGATGTGACCCGTGCTGATCTACTCCAAGATACAGATTTCTCGGAGCAGCGTCAATTTCGCGAATTTGCATAACATATATATAGTAAATCAGTGATTCTCCGTCCCAAATCACACCCCCGCCGGGAAAAGATTGTTGACAATTGGCGGAGATGGGATAGTATAGTTACAAAGTGGGAAAAAGTGGGGGAGATGACCGTGCTGGTGGTAGGATAGGGTATGCTGACGGGAGAATATCGTTATTCCCTCGACGACAAGAACAGGCTGATGATCCCCTCTCGAATTCGCGCCGACATTGCGGGAAACTCCGTCGTGCTGACCCGCGGGGTGGACCGGTGCCTGTGGCTGTTCCCCCACGACGAATGGAAAAAGATCGCTCAGAGTCTGATCGGATCCACATCTCTGTTCCAGGAAAAAGCCAGGCTCATGCAGAGGCGGATCATCGCCCCGGCTCAGGAGACGGAGATCGATCGGTCGGGCAGGATCATAATCCCGACGACCCTGAAAGAGTTCGCCGCTTTGAAGAAGGAGTGCATCATCCTCGGTATTCAAAGCTATATAGAGATATGGGACGAGGAAAGCTACTCGGCCTACCTCGAGCAGAATGAGAGCAAGTTCAAGGAGGCTGCCGAAGAGATAGGAAACAAGATTGCTCTGTAGCAGCGGGGAGGGGATTGTGTTCATCCACCAGCCGGTACTTCTTGGTCCGGTAATGGATCTGCTGAGGGGACGGGGCGAGCAGATCGTTTTCATCGACGCCACGCTCGGCGAGGGAGGGCACGCCGAAGCTTTTCTGGCCGAGGATCCCCGGCTCATCCTGTTCGGTGTGGAGAGGGACCGGCAGATCCTGGAGCGGGCCAGCCGGCGGCTGGATCGCTTCGGTTCGCGGGTCAGATTGTTCCGGATGAGCTTTCTCGATTTTTTTCGTTCCGCTTCGGAGCTGGTGGTCGGTTCACCACAGCGAATTTTTTTCGATCTGGGAGTATCGATGTTCCATTATCAGGTCAGCGGACGCGGCTTTTCGTTTCGCCGGGCTGAACCGCTGGATATGCGACTCGATAACGAAAAAGGTTTCAGTGCTGAGCAGTTGATCGCCGCCAGCTCCAGAGAGGAGCTTCGGGACATGATCCGTGATTACGGTGAGGAGCGGTACGCCTCCGCGATCAGCGCGGCAATCGTGGCCGAACGCAGCAAAGCCCCGATCCGGGATTCTCAAGCTCTGGCCCGGATCATCGGCAACGCGGTGCCTCCCTCCTATCGGCACGGGAGGATTCATCCGGCTACGCGGACGTTCCAGGCTCTGCGGATCGCGGTCAACGGCGAATTGGAGCTGTTGAGCGCCACCCTGCCCCTTGCCTTCGAGAGTCTGGCAGTCGGTGGAAGGATGGGAGTCATCTCCTTTCACTCCTTGGAGGATCGCATCGTGAAGCGTTTCTATCAGGAACGCAATAAGTCCTGTACCTGCCCCCCGGATTCGCCGATCTGTCAATGTGGGGGCCGCAGACGGGCAAGGATACTGACCCGCAAGCCGGTGATGGCTGAGGAGGCGGAAGTGCGTGGAAATCCAGCCTCCCGCAGCGCCCGTTTCAGGGTCCTGGAGAAAATTGCATGAGGCTTCGATCACCCGTTTTTCTCCTCATGGTTCTGGCTTTCCTGGCACTGTTCTTCCTGAACACCTGGCAGGGATTCCGTTACCAGGAATTGGAGCGGGAGGTGGAGAAGCTGGAGCTGGAGCAGAAGAACTGGCTGGAACAGAACAAGAAGGCGATCGCCGCACTGGCCGCGCTCAGCTCCCCTCAGCGGGTCAAGACCCTGGCCGTGGAACGGTTGGGGTTGCGGCCTTTGAAGGCGCAGGAGGTCATCGAGATAGAACTGGAGGGTGGCCAGCTTGACTGATACGGTGCTGGGAGGTGCCCTGCTTTCTCCTGAGCAGGCCTGCCGCTACTCCGGCGGCCGCTTCGCGTTCAGAGGCGAACGGGATATCCGGACCGTCGTGATAGATTCCCGGCAGGCGCAGGAGGGATCGTTGTTCGTGGCCCTCGCGGGGCAGCGGGTCGACGGACACGATTTCATCCCCCAGGCGCTCCAGCAGGGAGCGGCGGCCGTGCTGGTTACCGGCGAACAGTGGCAGCGGCGGCGGCAGCGGCTCGAGAGCCTGCTGCGGGCGAAGCCCTGGGTCAGCGTGATCGTGGCGGATGACTCCCTCGTCGGATTGCAGAACCTTGCGAAGGCCCACCTGGCCCGGTTTCCGGAGCTCCTGAGGATCGGCGTGACCGGAAGCAGCGGCAAAACCACGACCAAGGAGATTCTCGGCGGCATCATCGCTCTGGACCGGCCCACGGTGGTCAGCCAGGGGAATTTGAACTCGGAGATCGGCCTGCCCCTGTCCTGCTTCCTGGTCGGCAGGGAGCATCGCGCGGCGGTGTTCGAACTGGCGGTGAATCATCCGGGGGAGATGGACGTCCTGGCGGATATCTATCGTCCCGACATCGCTGTGATCACCAATATCGGTACCGCTCATATCGGGTTTCTCGGATCCCGCGAGGGGATCGCCCGGGAGAAGAAAAAGATCCTGGGTCATTTCGAGGGATCCCAGAAAGCCTTCATCTACGAGGAGGAGGAATACGGGCAGTTGCTGAGCGAAGAGGTGCGCGGGGAAATCATCCGCTTTGGACCCCGTCATACCCGAGGGTACGGAGGAAGTGAGGATCTGGGGCTGGATGGTACCATCATCCACTGGGAGGGGCTCCGGATCCGCTTCCCCCTTTTTGGTCCCCACAATCTTCGAAACGCATTGGCCTCGATATCGGTATCGGCGGAACTGGGGATAAGTAAAGAAAATATAAAACAGGGACTGGAGAACGTCAGGCCGCTGTTCGGGCGGTCCCAGATCATCCGCGGTCCGGTAACCATCATCCAGGATTGCTACAATGCCAATCCCGAATCCTTCATCCAGGTCTTCGAATTTCTGTCCTCGCTGCCCTGGCCGGGAAGAAAGATCGGTGTGCTCGGCTCGATGAAAGAACTGGGACAGCAGGGAGCACAGGCGCACCGGCAGATCGGAGCCCTGGCGAGCTCCTGCGATTTTCAGGCGCTGTTTCTCTTCGGCGAGGAGATGGAGGAGGCCTGGCGGGAGTTGCGGCGCAGGAGCTTCGAAGGCACGCTGAGCTGGATGACGGATTTCCAGTCGCTGGGCTCGGCTGTGAGATCCTACCTGCGCGAGGGGGACCTGTTGCTGATCAAAGGATCGAGAGCCGCCGAGCTGGAGAGGCTCCTGCCGGAACTGGATGAAGGGTGAGCAATGGTACTGAAACTCCTGTATCCGCTCGTCAAATACTTCACGGTCTTCAATGTCTTCCAATACATAACCTTTAGAGCCGCCTACGCCGCCCTCACGGCCCTCGTGTTCTGCCTGCTGATCGGGCCGTGGATGATTCGAAAGCTGCAGGAGCTGAAAACGGGAGAGTCGATCCGGGCCGACGTGCCGCAGCGCCATCTGGAAAAAACCGGTACCCCGACCATGGGCGGCGTGATGATCATTCTCGCCATCGTGGTCTCCGTGGTGCTGTGGCAGGACTGGGACAACTACTACACGTGGATCCTGCTGGGCGCCACTCTGGGATTCGGCCTGATCGGCTTCGTGGACGATTACCTGAAGGTCTTCAAGAAGAAGCAGACGGGTCTGCGGGCGGGCTTCAAGTTCTCCGGACAGACGGTCGTCTCCCTGGCGGTCGTGCTGCTGCTGTTCATCTTCCGCAATGAGCACACGACCCTGCTGTACGTGCCCTTTGTCAAGACTCCGATCGCGGACCTCTCCTGCTGGTATATCCCCTTCGCCGTGCTCCTTCTGGTGGGATTCAGCAATGCCATCAATCTGACCGACGGTCTGGACGGACTGGCCACCGGCCTGGTTATCATGGTGGGCATCACCTTCGCCGTTCTCTCCTATCTGGCCGGCCGGGCTGATTATGCCGCCTACCTTCAGATCCCCTTCATCCAGCGCAGCTGGGAGATCAGCGTGTACAGCCTGGCTCTGGTGGGTGCGGCCGTTGGTTTTCTCTGGTTCAATGCCCACCCGGCTGAGATCATGATGGGGGATACCGGAAGCCTCTCCCTGGGGGGAGTGCTCGGCGTCGTCGCCCTGATCATCAAGAAAGAGATTCTGCTGTTCATCGTGGGCGGGGTATTCGTGATCGAGGTTCTCTCGGTCATCATCCAGGTCGTTTCATATCAATTGACGCGCAAACGGGTATTCAAAATGGCTCCCCTGCATCATCATTTCGAGCTGATGGGCTGGTCGGAATCCAAGGTCGTGATACGGTTTTGGATCCTCGGGGGATTGTTTGCGATCTTGAGTCTGTCGACATTGAAGATCCAGTAGGGGTAGTGCAGTCTTGGAAAGAATCGGAAAAGCGCGCGGAGACAGGCTTCTCGTACTCGTTCTGATCCTCATGCTCGGCGTCGGGTTGTCCGTGCTGCTGTCCGCCTCCGCCTACTACGCCGAGAGGCTGTTCCAGGATCCCTACTACTTCTTCAAGCGTCAGCTGCTCTGGGTCCTCCTGGGTGTCACGGCCCTGCTGGCCGCCGCCCATGTCCCGCTGGATTTTCTCAGGCGGGCCACGCCCCTGATCGTGGCCATGGCGCTGATCCTGACGATTCTCACCTTCGTTCCGGGAATCGGCCAGCCGATCATGGGGGCGCGCCGCTGGCTGTTCCTGTTCGGACAGTCCTTCGAGCCGTCGGAACTGGTCAAATTCTCGCTGGTACTGTACCTGGCCGCCATTTTCAGCAAGAAGCAGGACCGCATCAACGACCCCATCAACTCGCTCCTGCCGCCCCTGCTGGTGGTGTCTCTGTTCGTCACCCTGATCTATCTCCAGAATGATTTTTCCACGGCTTTCTTCATCCTGCTGATCGCTCTGTCCATGTTTCTCATAGCCCAGGTTCGGATCGTATACTTCATTCTCCTGAGCCTGCTTTTCGTGCCCGTAGGGGGCATGCTCCTGTTCACGAAGGCTCACCGGGTTCGACGGCTCATGGCGTTTTTGAATCCGCTGGCCGATCCCAGCGGAAGTGGATATCAGGTCATAGCGGCTCAAACCGCCTTCGTCAGCGGCGGTTTTTGGGGCAGGGGATTGGGCAGGGGAGTTAAAAAACTGGGAGGACTCCCCGAAGC
Source organism: Spirochaetales bacterium (assembly GCA_016935715.1). Taxonomy (GTDB): domain Bacteria; phylum Spirochaetota; class Spirochaetia; order SZUA-6; family DRHE01; genus JAFGQJ01. The sequence continues at coordinate 9,064 of JAFGQJ010000229.1, read as the reverse complement.
CCATTCGGATTTCATCTTCGCGGTCGTCGGTGAGGAGGCCGGCTTCCTGGGCGCCGTGCTCGTGCTGGTTCTGTTTCTCCTCCTTGCCTGGAGGGGTTACTCGCTGGTCGTGCGTGGCAGGGACAGTTATTCCCGCTACCTGGCCTTCGGAATCACCAGCACGATCACCCTCCAGGCTCTGCTCAACATCGCGGTAGCCATCGGGCTCGTCCCGGCGACCGGCATCCCCCTGCCCCTGTTCTCCTCCGGCGGCTCCTCGATGCTGGTTACCCTGATGATGGGAGGCGTGTTGATCAATCTCTCACGCCAAGGGCAGGATGAGGGAGCCCGCAGGGGCGGTGTATTGGGACTGGACGAGCGGTGGGGGAGCTGACTGCGATGTCGGAAGTGCTGATCTTCGACAAGTACGGCAAACGGCCCCGGAGCTCCGGCCGGGGGAACCGGGAATCGCTTTTCAACCGGGTTCTCCTGATCCTGGTCATGGCTCTGATCCTGTTCCTGGCCGGAGAGCTGGTGTTCCATTTCGTCATTGCCCCCCGCCTGACGGTGCGAAACATCGTGATCCGAAGCGATCTGCCTCTGAGCAAAGAGGAGATCCTGGCCGTCGCCGGCACCGAGGAGAATGCCTTCTACTATTCCGTGGATCCCGTGCAGATCCGGGGCGCCCTGGAAAAGCTGCCCATGGTTCGTTCGGCGGTCGTGGAAAAGGTCTTTCCAGATGCCCTGCACGTAACCCTGTACGGGCGAACGCCCCTGGCAATGCTTTTCTTCACGACTCCTGATGGGGACAGCATCCCGATCGTGGTCGACGAGCAGGGGGTCGTGTTCGAGATAGGAAGGGCTGTGAGCGAATGGGACTTGCCGGTGATCACCGGCATCCAGTTCAAAAAGCTGGAGGTGGGGACGAAGCTTCCCGTGCAGGTGCAGCCGGTGCTGGAGGATCTGGCCCGGCTCAGACGGGAGGATCCGCAGCTTTTTCGCCTGATTTCCGAGCTTCGCCTGATCGCGAAATCGGGTGGGGGACTCGAGCTATTGCTGTACCCGATCCAGTACCCCGTGCGCCTGCGACTTCCCGGCGGGCTGGAGGCGGCGCTTTTGCGCAACGCCGCGGTGATCCTGGATCTGCTCGCCGAACAGCAGCTGCAGGTGCGGATCAGGGAGCTGGACATGAGAACGGGCGAGGTTGTCTACAGGATAGAGGAGGAGTAAACCGGTGGCTTCGGAAGATCTGATCATCGGACTGGATATCGGGACGACGAAAGTCTGCGTCATCATCGGGGCTTTCGGCGACGGCGGTCAGCTGGAGATCATCGGTGTCGGCACCACCCCCTCCCGCGGCCTGCGGCGGGGCGTGGTGATCAATATCGAGACCACGGTGCGCTCGATCGCGACGGCCGTGGAAGCCGCGGAGATGATGTCCGGACGGGAGGTCGGCTCGGTATATACGGGGATCGCCGGCGGGCACATCGAGGGGATCAACTCCAGGGGCGTCGTCGCGGTGACCGGCCGGAACCGGGAAATCACCCGGGAGGACGTGGACCGGGTAATCGACGCGGCCAAGGCCATCGTCATCCCGATGGACCGGGAAGTGCTGCACGTGATCCCGCAGGAGTTCGTGGTGGATGATCAGGGCGGCATCAAGAATCCGATCGGGATGATCGGGGTGCGCCTGGAGGCGGAGGTGCACATCATCACGGGTGCCGTGACCTCCGCCCAGAACATCGTCCGCTGCGTGAACAGAGCCGGTTTCAAGGTCAACGACATCGTGCTGGAGCCGCTGGCCTCTTCCAAGGCGGTGCTCACGCAGGATGAAAAGGAGCTGGGGGTTCTGCTGATCGATCTCGGCGGGGGAACGACGGACGTGCTGCTGCACCTGGAGGGCGCCCCCTACCACACGGAGGTGCTTTCCATCGGCGGGGACCAGGTCACAAACGACGTCTCGATCATGCTGAAGACGCCGCTGGAATCAGCCGAACGCGTGAAGAAAGAGGCGGGCTGCTGCTACGCGTCGCTGGTCCAGCAGGATGAAGAGGTGCACATTCCCGGAGTGGGGGGGCGGCCGCCCAGGACGATCATGCGCAGCGAGCTGGTGGAGATCATCCAGCCGCGAATGGCGGAAATCCTGGGGATGATCCGGGAGCAGATCGAAAGGAAGGGGTATCTCAACATCCTGGGCGGCGGGGTGGTGATCACCGGCGGGGGGTCCCTGCTGGCAGGCACGGCGGAACTGGCCACGGAGATCTTCAACCTGCCCGCCCGCATCGGCTACCCGGTAAAGCTGGGAGGCCTGGTGGAGGAATATCACAATCCGATCTTCGCCACCGGCGTGGGATTGGTGCTGGCCGGTGCCTCCAGACGCGAGGTGGCCTATATGGATACCAGCTCCAGTGAAAAAACATTTTCGAGCGTCTGGGACCGGATGAGAAACTGGTTCAAGGAGTTTTTCTGATCTGACGGATACACCCCCAGCCCTCCCGCGGCTGTGAGCCCCGGGAGCGCTGGATTGAGCTTTGTGAATTATCATGGGAGGGGAACATGAACATCGAATTTGCTGACGAACTCTCTGGAAACCTCACGGTAATCAAGGTGATCGGTGTGGGCGGCGGAGGCAGCAATGCGGTAAACCGCATGATTGCCACGGGGCTGAAGAATGTCCAGTTCATAGCCGCCAACACGGACCTCCAGGCACTGCAGATGGCCAAGGCACAGAGCAAGCTGGCCCTGGGCACCAAGCTGACTGGAGGGCTCGGAGCCGGAGGCATTCCGGAGATCGGTGAGAAGGCCGCCCTGGAGGACGAGGACAAGCTGCGGGAAACCCTGAAGGGGGCGGACATGGTATTTATCACCGCCGGCATGGGCGGGGGAACAGGCACGGGGGGAGCGCCCATCGTGGCCCGCATCGCCAGAGAGATCGGCTCCCTGAGCGTGGCGGTGGTGACCAAGCCCTTCGATTTCGAGGGCCGGCGAAAGATGGAGCTAGCCGAGGAGGGCATCGCCCGCCTGCGGGATGAGGTGGATACCCTGATCGTCATCCCCAACCAGTACCTGTTGAAGATCGTCGAGCGCAGGACGCCGATCCGGGAGGCCTTTCTCATGGCCGACGATGTGCTGCGCCAGGGCGTGCAGGGCATCTCCGACCTGATCACCGAGCCCGGGGAGATCAACATCGATTTTGCGGACGTGAAAACCGTTATGAAGGGCAACGGGGACGCCCTGATGGGAATCGGCATCGGCAGCGGGGACAACCGCGCCGTGGATGCAGCCACGAATGCCATCAACAATCCCCTGCTGGAAGATGCCAAGATCGAGGGAGCCCGTGCGATCCTGGTCAGCGTGAGCGGCGGCAACGACCTGTGCCTGAGCGAGTTCGAAGAGGTGTTGAAGATCATCACCGCCAGCGCGGACGGGCAGGCGCTGATCATCGCCGGTACGAGCATCAACGGATCGATGGACGAGCAGATCAAGGTGACGGTGATCGCCACCGGGTTCAACGGGCGCAGGCGGATCGCCGTGCAGCACGAGGAGCCGGAGGATGAACAGAAGGGAGACATCATCTCCTACGACGAATGGATCAGGATGCGCAAGGGGGTATCTTCCGCCGCTGCGGGTGCGCCGCCGGCAGCTGCAGGTGCGCCGCCGGCAGCTGCGGGGGCTCCGGCCGGAGTCAAGGGACCGGGAGATTTTCTGGTCGGGCGCAACTCGAAAGAGGCGGATCTGAACGTGCCCACGGTGCTGCGGGAAAAGAAGTACCTCCGGCAGGGAGATGGATAGAGCGTGAAAGTCCATGGATGAACCGACGAAGCTGCTTACCGTGTACTCCGACTACCTGACCGCGCAGCTTCGCCTGTCGGCCTCGACTGTGGAGGTCTATACACTGGAGGCGCGTCTGTTCCTGGGTTACTGCCGGCAGGAGAGCCTGGAGGTCGAGCAGGTGACCGTCGGCAGCCTGATCGAGTATCTGATCCACAGGCAGCTGGAGGGGATCAGCCAAAAGACCACCGCCAAGGCGGTGAGCGCGCTGCGGGCGTTTTTCACCTTTTTGCACCGGGAGCGGCTGATCCCGGACAATCCGGCGGTTCACCTCGAGCTGCCCCGCACCTCCCGCCGGATTCCCGAGGTCTACAGCCTCGAGCAGGTGGAGGCGATCCTCGCGGCCATAGACACCGGGACACCTGCGGGGATACGGGACCGCTGCCTGTTCGAGCTGATCTACTCCTGCGGTCTGCGGGTTTCGGAAGCCGTCGCCCTGACACTCGATCGGATCTATCCGAAAGCTTCGATGCTGCGCGTTGTCGGGAAGGGCTCGAAGGAGCGGCTGGTGCCCATGGGGGAGCAGGCCCTGCACTGGATCGGGCGCTACCTGGAAGAAGCCCGGCCCGCTATTCTGAGAAATCCCAAGGAGCGGGCCCTGTTCATCAATCGCAGCGGCAAAGGGCTGTCGCGCAAGGGGATGTGGAAACGCTTCAAGGAGATCCAGGCCCTGGCCGGCGTGCAGGGCAAGATCCACACATTGCGGCATTCTTTCGCCACCCATCTGCTGCAGGGGGGGGCGGATCTCAGGGCCGTACAGACGCTGTTGGGACACGCGGACATCGGCACGACCCAGATCTATACCCACGTGGATGAGAGGCAGCTGCACCGGCAGCACAGGCGCTATCACCCGCGGGGATAGAATCGGGAGGAACATTTTGGGCGTTACATTGATTGGACAGCGGAATACCTGCTCTGCCGGGCGGCTGATCCCTGCCGGCCTGCTGCTCTGTATCCTCGCCTGCGGCCTGGGCGGCTGCTCCAGGGCGGATCGGGCTTCGGACATGGTGGACCAGATCGCCCGGATGGAGGGGAAGGGAGAGGGGGAGGTATCGGCCCAGAGGATCGAGGAGCTGGAAAGGGAGATCAGACGCTTCCAGAAGGAGGTCGATCGAACCGTGGATGCCGCGGGACAGCTCGGGGTGTACTACAAGATGCTGGCGGTAGAGTACATGCGGGGCGGAATGTACGGCACCGCGTACCAGGCGCTGGAGCAGGCCATAGCCATCCATCCCGAGAATCCCATCCTGTTCTACTACGCCGCGGTTTGTGCGGCCCGGATGAGCAAAGCCCAGGTCATCCAGGAAGACCGGCGCGACTGGCTGGAGCGCTCGGAGGCGTTGTACCGCCGCGCCCTCCTGCTCGATCCCGGTTATGCCGACGCCCTGTATGGGTTGAGCGTGCTCTACGTGTTCGAGCTGGAGCGTCCCGAAGAAGCCGAGGGACTGCTGGAAACGCTGTTGACCGTGGAGAGCAAGGACATAGAGGGCCGCTTTCTGCTTGCCAGGGTCTGCTACAGCCTGGGCAAGCTGGAGGAGGCGATCGAGCTGTACCGGCAGATCGAATCCCTCTCTCATGTACGGGAAGTGAGGCAGGAAGCCGAGGACAGCAGGGAGCGGGTGGAGGAGGAGCTGTATGGCGCCCAATGAGCAGCTGGCCCTGGCGATAAACCGCGTCGCCTTCCTGCGTCCGCTGGAACGGTTCCGGCTCCTGGCGCAGTGTCCCTCCGCGGACAGCTTCGCCCGCCTGTGCAGGGACGATATCGAGCGGATTCTTCAGCGCCGCGTCGACGATCCCCTCCTGCCCCCGGAGAGGATTCTCCAGGCGGCCGAGCGGGACCGAAAAGGCTTGACTCGGGGACAGTTCCAATGCACTTTTTACTGGAACAGCGGATATCCGCCCCAATTGAGGGAGATATACGATCCGCCGCTGGTTCTGTACCACCGCGGCGAATTGCCCGACTGGGGTGATCCTCTCGTGGCGATAGTGGGCACCCGGCATCCCACCGGGGAAGCCCGGGAGATGTCCCGTACCCTGGCCTTCGAGCTTGCCGGATTGGGTTTGATGACCGTTTCGGGAATGGCGAGGGGTATCGACGCGGAGGCCCACCGGGGAAGCTGCGATGCGGGAGGACGGACCGTCGCCGTCCTGGGCAATGGAGTGGATCTGCTGTTCCCCCGATCCAGCGCGGGGGTGGGACGCAGCCTGCTTGCCGCCGGCGGCGCCGTTCTGAGCGAGTACCCCCCCGGAGAGCCCCCTCTGGCGCGCAACTTTCCCGCCCGGAACCGGATTATCAGCGGCCTGGCTCGTACGATCGTTATCGTCCAGGCCCCCCTGCGCTCGGGGGCGCTGATAACGGCCGACTACGCGCTGGAGCAGGGTCGGGATCTGTTCGTTCACCGGGCTGGAGTCAGGGGCGAGCGTGGAGCGGGCTCCAGGCGGCTGGTCGAGCAGGGAGCGGAGCTGATCGGGGGAGCGCTGGACATCCTGGTTCGGTGGGGGTGGACAGCGCCTCCGCAAGAGCTCAGAAGCCCGCAGCGGCGGCAGGCGCCCCCGGACACGGGAGAACAGCTGGCCGGAGCCCTGGAGGCGGAACTGGCCGGACGCATCGTGTGCCGCGCCGGCAGAATTTTTGAAAGAGAGCTGGATGGGAAACAACAGTAAAGGCACCTTGATCATCGTCGAATCCCCCGCCAAAGCCAGGACCATCGAGAAGTATCTGGGCTCGGGCTACGTCGTGGAAGCGTCGATGGGACATCTGGTCGATCTGCCGAAATCCAGACTTGCCATCGACGTGGACAAGGGTTTTCAGCCCGAATACATCACGATCCGGGGCAAGGCCAAGATCCTGAAGGGGCTGCAGAAGGCGGCCGGTAAATCCAGTGCGGTGCTGCTGGCCTCCGACAACGATCGCGAGGGAGAGGCGATCTCCTATCACCTGAAAAACGCGATCCTAAGGGTCAAGCCCGATGTTCCGATCAAGCGCATCATTTTCAACGAAATTACCCCCCAGGTGATACGCGAGGCGGTCGACCGGCCCAGGGAGATCGACGAGGCCAAGGTGGAGGCGCAGAAAGCCCGCCGGATCCTCGACAGGCTGGTGGGCTACCACCTCTCGCCGATCCTGTGGAAGAAGGTGAAGAACGGCCTCTCGGCCGGCAGGGTCCAGTCCGTAGCCCTGCGGTTGATATGCGAACGGGAGCAGGAGATCGAGTCCTTCGTTCCCGAGGAGTACTGGAGCCTGGAAGTCGAGCTGCGCAAGGGCAGGGCTGCTTTTCGCGCCGCGCTGGTGGAGTACGGGGGGAAAAAATGCGAGCTCAGGAGCCAGGCGGACTGCGACCGGATCATCGCCGGGCTCCACGGGCGGGAGTTCCGCGTCTGCGATGTGAAGGAGACGACCAAGACCCTGAGGCCGCGGCCTCCCTACACCACCTCCAAGCTTCAGCAGGAGGCGGCCAACCGTTTCGGCTTCACCTCCCGCAAGACAATGCAGATTGCCCAGCAGCTCTATGAGGGCGTGGACATCGGCTCCGGCCGGGTGGGGCTGATCACCTACATGCGCACCGACTCCACGCGCGTCTCCGCGGTGGCCCTGCAGGAGGTGCGGGAGTTTCTGGCCGGCCACTACCCGGAGGAGCTGCCCGAAAAGGTCAATGTCTACGCCTCCGGCAGCCGGGCTCAGGACGCCCACGAGGCCATCCGGCCCACCTACGTTGCCAACACCCCGGCGGATATCAAATCCTCTCTGAGCGCCGATCAATTCAAACTGTACTCCCTGGTCTGGGAGCGTTTCGTATCCTCCCAGATGACGCCCGGGCGCAGCTCCACCACCACCGTGGAGATCGGGGCGGGGGATGCGCTGTTTCGCTCCAGCTCGACCTCAGTGATCGAAAGGGGATATCAAAAGGTGCTGCGCGTCCTGGCGCCGAAAAACGTCCAAAAGTCCCTGCCGAAGCTCGAGACCGGAGAGCTGCTGGAGGCGCTTCGATTCCATCCGGAGCAGCATTTTACTTCCGGGCCGGCTCGCTACACGGACGCGACCATCATCAAGACCCTGGAGGAGAAGGGAATCGGACGCCCCTCCACCTACGCACCCATCATATCGGTGCTGCTGGATCGCTACTACGTGGTCCGCCGGAACCGGCAGCTGGCGGCCACTCAGCTGGGCAGGATCATCAACAATCTCCTGACCGAAAATTTCTCCGAGCTGGTCAATGAAAACTTCACCGCGGAGATGGAAAAACGTCTCGATGATATCGAGGGCGGAAACGAGAGCTGGGTGAACGTCGTGCAGGAGTTCTACCGGGATTTCAAGCCCCAGGTGGATCACGTCATGGAGACGCTCGAGTCGATCAAGGGCGTTCTCGACGAGCCTACGGACCTGGTCTGCGAACGGTGCGGCCGGCCGATGGTGAAAAAGCTGGGACGCTACGGTTTCTTCATAGCCTGCACGGGCTTTCCGGAGTGCAGGAACACCAAGCCGGTGCCCCTGGCCGACTGTCCCAGGGAAGGGTGTGACGGAAAGATCGTGGCCCGCCGGGCTGCGAAGGGAAGGGGCCGGGAGTTCTACGGCTGTACGAACTATCCGGAGTGCGATTTCGTTACCTATGACAAACCGACCGGCTCGACCTGCCCCCGCTGCGGCCGGTTCCTGGTGGCCAAAGAGGACAGGCAGAGGGGCTCCTACAAGGCCTGCATCAACCCGGAGTGCGACTATCTGCACACCCACGAGGCGGAGGATAAAAGTGCTTGAGCAGTACCTCCAATATCTCGCCCGTGTGCGCCACCTGTCGGCGAACACCCTGAGCTCCTATCGCCGGGACCTGGAAACGTACCTGGGCTTCCTGGAGGAACAGGAGCTCAAGGCCGAGGAGGTGGATCCGGGCCGGGCCAGAGCCTTCGTGGGCCACCTGTCCCGCCGGGGGCTTTCCGCCCGCTCGATCAACCGGGTGCTCTCCTCGGTTCGCGGCTACTACCGCTTTATGGAGCGGGTGGGGGGAAAAGCGGGCAATCCCTTTGCCTCGATCAGGAGCCTGAAGATGGGGGGGAAGCTGCCGGAGTTTCTCTTCCAGGAGGAGATCGATCAGCTGCTGGGAGCCGGCGAGGCCGGTGCGCCCGGCGAAGCCCATGATCTCTGGCAGCTGCGGGACCTGCTGATCCTCGAGCTGCTGTATTCGACAGGCTGCCGGGTGTCGGAGCTGGCCTCGGCCGGTCTCAAGGATCTGGACCTGAAAGAGGCCACCCTCAGGGTCCT
>JAFGQJ010000228.1 GCA_016935715.1 Spirochaetales bacterium | reverse complement strand
TACCCGGTGCTCCTCTACGATACTACAGCCCACCTTGGCCGCGATTTCCTTGTCGCTCATCGGCCGGTGGCTGCCAAGGGCGATGACGATGGATATGTCCTTCTTGCGCACACCCGCCGCCAACAGCTCGGCGATCACAACGGGGAGGATGGCATGGGCAGGGGTTGGCCGGGTCAGATCGTCCACCAGCAGAGCGACCGTGTCCCCCGCTCCGGCGGTCTCCCGAAGTGGAGGGCAGCCGATCGGGTGTTCCAAAGCGTCCCGGATCTCGGCGGACAGATCCGCAGCCGGCTGGACCGGCCTCATGTCATAGATCCGGCCCAGGCGCTCGCGGGGGAGGCGGCAGCGGCTCAGGGGCTGTTCCGAATAGGGGAATCGTACCGTCACCATGCTGTCGGGCATCGAAGCCTGCCTCACTCCTTTACCGATCCGGCGACCAGGCCGCGAACGATCAGGCGCTGAAACCCGAAAATGAAGATGATCGCCGGGATGCAGGTGATCACCGAGGCGGCGGCCAGCAGGTTCCACTGGACGAAGGCGTCGGCGATGAAACCGACCACGCCCACCGGCAGGGTCTTGGATGCGTCAGTGAAGGTCACCACCGAGGCCAGCAGGAAGTCGTTCCACGCGGTCAGGAATACGATGATCGCCGTGGCCGCCAGCCCGGGAGCGGCAATCGGCAGCACGATCCGCCGCAGCACCGTGATCTTGTCGCAGCCGTCCACGTAGGCCGCCTCGTCCAGGGAGCGGGGCATATCGTCGAAGAATCCCCGCATGATCCAGACGGCGTAGGGAAGGTTCATGTAGGTGTACATGGCGATCAGGATCCAGTAGGTGTCCACGATGCCCAGCTTCTCCCCGATGATGTACCACGGCGTGATGAATGCGATCGGCGGGAATATCCGGGTGGCCAGCACCATCACGAACAGGACCTTGTCCCCCTTGAAGCGGAAGCGGGAAAAGGTGTATCCCGCCAGGGAGCCGAGAAACAGGCAGATGAAGGTCGTGGTCAGGGAGGTCACCGAGCTGTTGAGGATATAGCGTCCGAAGGGTCTGGCCTTGAACACCTGCACGTAGTTTCCCCACTGGAAGGTCTCGGGGATCCAGACCGGCGGCCACTTGGCCGTGTCGGCGAAGCTCTTCAGCGAGGTGGACAGTATCCACAGAAAGGGCAGGACGGCGTAGGCGCTGTAGGCCAGTATGATCAGGTAGGGGACGACCATCGACGTCTTGTGCCACTTGAACACTCTAGTACTCAATGCTCTTCCTCACCAGTTGGCGCGTGTAGTACAGCGTAATGAGCACGACGATGATCAGCAGGATCACCGACAGGGCCGATCCGTAGCCCAGCTCCCAGTAGCGAACCGTGTTGTTGTAGATGTAGGTGGTCAGCACCTGGGTCGTGTCCGCCGGTCCCCCGTCGGTGATGACGAAGATGATGCTGTAGGTGCGCAGGATCAGCATGGTGACGATCATCAGGGTGACCAGGATGGTGGAACGCATCAGCGGAACCGTGATCTTCGTCAGCTGCTGGAACCAGTTGGCCCCGTCCACCTTCGCAGACTCGTAGTACACCTGGGAGATGCTCTGCAGGCCGGCCAGCAGCAGGATGGCCATGAAGGGGATGCGCGTCCAGGAATCGGCCACAACCACCGACAGCCGGGCCCAGGAAGTCCTGCCCAGAAACAGGATATTCTCCGCCACGATCCCCAGTCGGTTGACCAGCAGGTCATTGACGATGCCATTGGTGTCGTTCAGCATCCAGCGCCAGATCAGCCCGGCGATGGCCGGCGGGATGACCCAGGGCAGGAGGATCAGGCTGCGCAGGATCCCCTTGAGATAGCGCAGCCTGTTGAGCGCCAGGGCGCATATGAAGGCTATCAGGAAGGAAATCGACACGGAGCCGCCTGCGTAGATCAGGGTCTGGTAGGTGAACTGCCAGAACTCCGGGTCGGACAGTGCCCTGCCGAAGTTGCCCAGGCCGATGAAGCGCATCTCCCCGGATATGGCGACCTCAAAGAGGCTCAGCAGGAATACGTAGATCGTGGGGATCAGCACCACGGAAAACAGAACCAGCAAGGTCACTCCCAGCACGATCACGATGAAGTAGTCGTCGATGAAGCGCAGTATCTTTGCCAAAATTCCCATGCCTCGTGTAATGACTCTCGTAAAAGGGCACGGACATGGAAGGCCATGCCCGTGCCCGACTATCACTTAGAACTGCAGGATGTCGACCTTGGTCTGGACCTCGTCCAGCGCCTCTTTGGGTGTGACGCTGCCTGACAGTGCCTTTTCCACGGCCACGTTCAGCAGATCCACGATCTTCTGAGAGTTGGGAAAGACATAGATCTTGGCCCTGTCCACGGCGCTCTTGATGACCTGGTAGAAGGGCACGCTCTCTTCATTGATGTCCGGATCTTTCCAAACCTCGCGGTTGTAGATCACGTTCCGCTCGACCAGAAGCTCGAGCTTGCGCTCCTCGTAGCTGCGCAGGAAATCCAGGAACAGGTAGGCCGCAGCTTTGCTCTTGGAGTAGGGGCTGACGCTGTAGAAGCTGGTGTCCTGGTATACCGTCTGCTCCACGCCCGCCTTGGCCGGATACAATGTCATGGCGAAGTTTTCCCACATGTCCGTGTTGACGACGAACTGGTAGGTCCAGGAGGTGGACACGAAGCTGGCGATGCGCCCGGCTGCCAGCAGCTCGCCCATCTGCTGGAGCGAGTAGGTGTTCACTCCCTCGGGGACCACCTTGTATCTGTTTCGCAGGTCCACCATGACCTGCAGCGCCTCCACCGCCTGCGGGCTGTTGACCACGACCTTGTCTCCCACCATCAACTCCCCCCCGGCTCCGCTCAGGAACGAGCAGAAGATCCCGAAGGTGTCGTACGAGGGACCGGCGGGAAAGGCGAAACCGTACATCCCGTCCCGGGTGAGCTTCCTGGCGATGACCAGCAGCTCGTCCCATGTCTTGGGCGGCTTCAGGCCCTCCTTCTCGAAGATGTCCTTCCTGTAACCGTACACGAAGGCGCCGCCGATGTAGGGGAAACCCCAGATCTTGCCGTCGATGGTCATGGCATCCAGCATGTCTTCGGAATACAGGCTCCGGATCTGATCGTCGTACAGCAGGTCGGCGGACTCCAGCCAGCCGGCGGCCTGGTAGTCGTAGTAGGCCTCGGTCGAGAGGGTCGTAAACACCAGGTCCAGCTTGTCGGAGCGAGCCCGCATCATGGCGGACTGCTTGGTGTGCAGCAGTTCCTCGGAGATTTCGATCGCGTTCAGCTTGATCCCGGTCATCTCCGAAAAGATCTTCATGCCCTCAGCCATGGCCGGATCGTACTGCAGGGGTCCGGAGTTGATGAATGTCAACTCCTTGGTGTCTCCTATCGCCTCTTTCCAGCCCTCCGGAAGCACGTACTTCGGCTTGGCCACCCTCTCGTACATCGAAACGGGCTTGTTCAAGTCGATCAGGGCCAGTCCTGCCGCTGCTTCCTCCGCGGCGGCAGGCTCCCCCTTGCCGCCTGCGAACACCAGCGGCACGGACAGCGCCGCCACTACTGCCAGAAGTAGTACTCGTCTCATCTGTTCCTCCTCATTTTTTTTCTCGAGCACACCGTGCTCGGATTCGGATATAAATAACCTAGTATGATATTAACAGCTATCCAGCTGTTGTCAAGTCCGTTTCAGCGTGTTCGGCGGCAAAATTTCCCTGAAATCGGGATCTGCCCGACCGGGAACGGCAGCGGCGGCAACGCAGGCAGCAGGATCACCTTGACAATTAATAACTTTAAATGTTAAAAATTAACCTGGGTTGGGAGTCTGCCATGCTTTCGGATATAGCCACGATTCACTCGGGCCCCCGCTACCGGGTCAAGGATTGGGAAAAGGCGCGCATCTACCAGGAGATCTGCGTCGATTCGGGGTCTTCCCGCAAATCCATAGCCGAGAAGTTCAAGCTTCGCCCCACCACGGTCTCATTCGCGGTTCAGGAGCTCATTCAGGACGGGCTGGTGCAGGAAGGACAGATCCGGACAGCCGGAAAACCGGGCAGACCCGAGCTGACCCTGCTGCCCAACCTGAACCGCTGCCTGGTGATCTCCATCTACGTTCAGTCCCGGGAGCTGCGGGGCGTGCTGGTCAACATGGGTGACGAGGTCCTGGCCGAACAGACGCGGGTGATGGAGGAAC
>JAFGQJ010000227.1 GCA_016935715.1 Spirochaetales bacterium | reverse complement strand
GCATCGGCATCGCTGCCGCGCAGGGACTTGATGAAGGCGCTGATCGTGTCGAAGTGATAGTCCCCCTCCTTGTCGTACAGCACCACCCGCCGCTGGATGCTCTCCTCCGCTATGTCCAGGGTGATGTGGATCACCTGCCCCTCGGGAGGGGGGAAGTTTTGCGGGGTCGTTTCTACGGCCAGCTCGACGGCGTTGAGCAGGGTGCGGGCGTCCCCTCCGGAGACATTCACCAGGTGATCCAGGGCATCGCGATCGAGCTCCACCCGGTAGGCGCCGTAGCCCCGCTCCTTGTCCAGGAGAGCCCGCTCGGCGATCGTATACAGGTCCGCAGTCTCCAGCGGTTTCAGCTGGAAGATCCGGGAGCGGCTGACCAGCGCCGGGTTGACCTCGAAGAAGGGGTTGAGCGTGGTGGCGCCGATGAACACGATGGTGCCGTTTTCCACCCAGGGCAGCAGCGCATCCTGCTGCGCCTTGTTCCAGCGGTGCACCTCATCGACGAACAGGATGGTGCGCTGCCCGTACAGCTTGCGCCGCTCCTCCGCCTCCCCCGTACTCTGGCGGATCTCCTTTACCCCCGCCAGGACCGCGTTGATGCTCTGGAAGGAGCTTCGCGTCGAGTTGGCGATCACCCTGGCCAGGGTGGTCTTGCCGGTGCCCGGAGGGCCGTAGAAGATGAGGGAGGAGAGCTGATCCGCCTGGATGGCCCGCCGCAGAAGCCTGCCGTGTCCCAGGATGTGCTCCTGGCCGACGAACTCGTCCAGGCTGCGGGGACGCATGCGGGCGGCCAGGGGCTGCTCGCCCATGTCCCGTTCGGCCATCCGATCGAAAAGCTCTTCCTTCTGCCGGCCTCTGGATCTCAAGCTCGGACCTCTGTATCGTGTCTGTCTCGGGGTTTCACTGGCGCTCTCAATTATTGCATGTCTCCCGACGGGGGTTCAATCGGGCAGAGCGAAGGCGGCGGCACTGCAGTCGCCGGGACGCAGGCCGGGCAGGCGAGGCGCCGGGACGCAGGCCACGCCGGCGCACAGCAAACCGGCAATTCTCCTGTTCATCCGGGCGGAAAATTGCGATTATATGATCATCGTGGAGATTCCCTTTGCCTACGAGAATTCACCCATCGACTTGATCCGGGCCCGAAGCTCGGTGCGCCGCTTCACCGGGGAGCCGCTCCCGGTGCAGGCGCGGCGGGAGATGGAGCGCTGCTGCCTGGCGGCGAACACCGGGCCCTTCGGCGGCGGCTGCCGCTTTCGGCTGGTCGACAGCCGAAGCCCGGGAGAAGGGGGAGAACGGGGGGAGCGGGTGGGCGCCTACGGGATCATCCGCGGCGCGGCCACGTACCTGGTAGGAGCCGCGCCGGGCGTACATGCCCTGGAGGACTTCGGCTACCTGTTCGAGCTTCTCCTGCTCAAGGCGACCGATCTGGGTCTGGGCAGCTGCTGGCTGGGGGGAACCTTCACCCGCAGCCGTTTCGCCGTGTCCATCGGGCTGCGGCAGGAGGAGATCCTGCCTGCGGTGAGCCCGATCGGCGTTCCCACGGAGAGGCGAAGCATGGTGGACCGCGTGATCCGCTGGGGCGCCGGGTCGAAGCGGCGGAAGCCCTGGGCGGAGCTGTTCTGCGACGGCAGGACCGGCCAACCCCTCTCACCGGAGCGGGCGAATCGATTTGCCACGGCCTTGGAGATGGTCCGCCTGGCCCCCTCGGCTTCCAACAGGCAGCCCTGGCGCTGTCTGCTGGAGGGGGGGAGGATTCACTTCTACCTCCGGCGTTTTCCCGGATATCGTTCGATTCTTCCCACCGATCTCCAGCGTATCGACATGGGCATCGCCACGTCCCACTTCGATCTGGCCACGGCCGCCTCGGGACTCGAGGGCCGCTGGGAGATCGTGGAGCCGCCGCCGGCAGTGGAGCCGCCGGCCTGGCAAAAGGCGGAATATCTGGTAAGCTGGGTCCTTGAACGCTGAACCGGCTGCCGAAACTGCATCGAAATGACGATCGCGAGAACCGAGCAACTGTACTACGCCGATCCCCGCCTCTCGAGCTTCGAAGCCCGGGTTCTGGCGCAGGAGCAGGAAAAGGATCGCTGGGCCGTGATCCTGGACAGGACCGCCTTCTACCCCGAGGGCGGAGGCCAGCCGCCCGATCAGGGACAGCTCAACGGCATCCCGGTCCTGGACGTGCAGAAGCAGGGAGAACGGATCCGCCACTTCCTCCCGCAGCCGCTGGAGGAGGGAACGATCGTGCGCGGTACGATCGACTGGCCCAGACGCTTCGAGTTCATGCAGCAGCACACCGGCCAGCATATCGTGTCGGCGAGCCTTCTGCAGGCCGCCGGCCATGCCACCATCTCGGCGTATCTGGGCGAGCGCTACACCGCGGTGGAGATCGACACCGACCGCATACCCGACGAGCAGATCGAGGCGGCGGCGGCTCTGGCCAATCGGCAGGTCACCCGGAATCTTCCGGTACGCATCCACTGGATCCGGCCCGAGGAGGCCGAGGGTTTCAACTTGAGAAAACCGCCCCCCGAGGTGGAGCGGCTGCGGATCGTGCAGATCGAAGGGGTGGACGCGGCTGCCTGCGCCGGCATCCACGTGAGCACGACGGGCGAGGTG
>JAFGQJ010000226.1 GCA_016935715.1 Spirochaetales bacterium | reverse complement strand
GGCAACGGCACGGTCATCGGCATATTGAAGGAGGTCAAGGAGATCACCACCAGGACGGGCCGGCGCATGGCCTTCGCCCACCTGGAGGATTTCCGCGGGAGCATCGAGCTGGTTATGTTTTCGGATGTCTACGAAAGACACAGGCAGCAGCTGGTCGCTGACAGCGTGGTGGCGGCGCAGGGGCGGATCGACAACAGCAGGGGAGAGCCCAAGCTGATCGTCGAGTCCCTTCTTGCTCCCGAGCAGCTGAAGGAGAAGAGCGCCCGGGTGGTCCACGTGCGATTCGCGATGGATCAGGTCAGCGAGGAGCAGTTCCTCAGGTTGAGGGATTTCATCGTGGGGAGACCGGGGGAGTGCGGCGTGTGCTTTCATATTCAGGGCAACGGCGAGAACAGGGATGTCGTAATCAAGGCTTCCCCCCACATCACCCTGTCGGCGGATGAGGTGGTTTTGGCGGAGGTTCGCGGGCATCCGCTGGTGGAGGATGTATGGAGAGAGTAAGAGTCGGCCTGGTCGGCCTGGGCACGGTTGGCGGCGGTTTCTACGAGTTGATGAGCCGCAACGCAGGGCATTTCGAAAAGAAGATGGGAACATCCGTCGAGATCGCGAGGGTCGCTGAGATCGATACCGCCAAGGCGAGCAGGTCGGTTCCCCGGAAGATCCTGGCGGAGGATTATCGGCGCATCGTCGAAGATCCGGAAATCCAGGTGGTGATCGAGCTGGTGGGCGGCACCGACACAGCCTATGACATCATACGCTCCGCCATCGAGGCGGGCAAACACGTCATCACCGCGAACAAAGCCCTCCTTGCTTTGAGAGGAGCCGAGCTGTTTGCGCTGGCGCGCCGGAAACAGGTCGAGTTGAAGTTCGAGGCGGCTGTAGGCGGAGGGATCCCCATCATCAAGGTCGTGCGGGAGAGCCTGGTAGGGAACCGGATCGACAGGATCATGGGCATCCTCAACGGGACCTCCAACTACATCCTCACCCAGATGAGCGAAAAGCAGCTGCCCTTCGCCGACGCCCTGAAGCAGGCTCAGGAAGCCGGTTTTGCCGAGGCTGATCCCACCCTCGATGTCAGCGGCGGGGATGCTGCGCACAAGATCAGTCTTCTGGCCAGCTTCGCCTTCGGAGGCTGGGTGGACTACCGGAACATCCTGTGTGATGGGATCACCACGGTTACTCCGGGGGAGATCGAATTCGCCGCCTCTGCGGGGTTCTGCATCAAGCTCATCGCCTCCGCCGTGCTCGTCGACGGGAAAGCCTCGGTGGCCGTATTCCCCGCACTGCTCCCGGACCGCCACCCGCTGGCCCTTGTGCGCAACGAGGTGAACGCGGTTTTCCTCCAGTGCGACTTTCTGGGGCCGGCCCTGTTTCTGGGCAGGGGAGCGGGGGCGAATGCAACCGCCTCTTCGGTGGCCTCGGATCTGGGGGATCTGGTGCAGAGTCTCATCCTGCATGCCCGCCGCGGGGGTTATCCCTTCGACCCCAGCCGCGCGCTGGATCTGTACCCCGACAGTGAGATGGAATATCGCTTTTTCTTCCATTTTATAACAGCAAACAGGCCCGGTATCTGGGCGGCCGTTACGGGCCGTCTGGCCGAGAACGGCATCAACATCGAATCGGTGCATCAAAAGTGGGAGGATCCAAGCAAGCCTTCCGACCTGTACGTGCTGGTGGATGAGGCCAGGGAAGGGCAGGCGAACAAGGCTCTTCGGGAGGTGTGTTCGGAGTCCGGAATTTCCGAACAGTCCCGCTTCTATCGAATTCTGCCGCTGTAGCCGGATCGGAGGAAGAATCTTGACCTTCTGGCGTTTTCTGACCGCAATCATCTACTTCTATATCCTGTTGCTCTCCCTTCGCATCATTCTCTCCTGGTTTCAGGGATCGGTCTCAGGCAGACCGTGGGAGCTGCTGATCCGGGTTACCGATCCGTATCTCTCCCTGTTTTCCCGCTTCCGTTTCCTGCGCCAGGGGATGTTCGACTTCACTCCCCTGGCGGCGATCCTGACACTGGTAGTGGTTCTCAGGGTGATCGACTCGATCGGGCGCTACGGCAGGATCTCCCTCGGAATATTCCTGGGGGTGGTTACCGGAGCGATCTGGTCGGCCGTCGCTTTTCTGCTCTTTCTGTTTCTGATCCTTGCGGTGCTGCGGGCGATTCTGCTGGCCGTATCTTCCACCGGTACTTCCCGCCTGGCCAGCGCCCTGGGCTTCATGGTCGAACCGGCGGTGTCCCTGGTGCGCCGCATTCTGCCTTTGCGCCAAAGCCTGTCCGATCAGCAGTACCTGTACCTGACCATCGCCTTCCTGTTCGTTTTCCGCCTGCTGGGGGGTTATCTGTTCGGCCTGCTGGTCGGAGTTTTTTACAATCTGCCGATTTGATGCGATGTACCTGCACGAGCACCGAACGGGAGTCGAGGAGCTTCACGGCGTCGGCCCGGTGCTTCGCAGGCGCCTCGGCCGTCTCGGCATTCGGACGATCGCCGAGCTGCTGACGCACTACCCGAGGAGCTATCAGGACCGCCGCCGGCTGCACACCCTGGCCGCGGCGCGTACGAGCAGCGAGCCGTCGAACGTGCTGGTGCGCGTGCGCTCCCGCGCCTGGATCGGAAGCGGCTACAGAAGGACGCTGAAGGTCACGGTGGAGGATTCGACGGCCGGGGCGGCGCTTCTCTGCTACGGGCGATCGTTCCTCTCGGGGTCTCTCCAACCGGGCAGGCGGTTCTGGGTGTGGGGACGCTTTCAACAGCGCCACGGCGAGCTCCAGGCAAGTGATTTCGAGATCGAGCCCTATGAGGCGGGGCAGGAACAGGCCGCGTACGCCAGAATTCTGCCGATATACCCGCTGACCGAGGGCTTGAGCCAGAATACCACGCGCCAGATGATGTGCAGGGCGCTGGAGGCTGTTCGAGCCGATCTGAGCGACGAGCTTCCCCCTGCCCTGCGGCTGCGCCGGCAGTGCCTGCCCAAAGCCGGGGCTCTCGAGGCGGTTCACTTCCCCGAATCCATGGAGCAGCTCGACCAGGGGCGAAAGACACTGGTCTACGAGGAGCTGCTCCACTATCAGCTCGCCCTGGGCCGGGCAAGGCTGACGCGGTCGTCTGTCCGCCGCTCCCGTGCTCGCCACGGGTGCTCCCTCAGGCGGGCCCTGCTGGACCGTCTGCCCTTTACCCTCACATCCGACCAGCTTCGGGTTCTGCGCGAGATCGAGACGGACCTGTTCCGGCCCCATCCCACTGC
>JAFGQJ010000037.1 GCA_016935715.1 Spirochaetales bacterium | reverse complement strand
GTTCCGTTCGGCTATTTCCTGGGACCCTCCTGGGAGTTCTTCTCCATGTCCCTCGCCCTGGGTGCAAACATCTCCTATTTCACGATGTCCGGGGACAGCCTGGCTTTCACCGATGAAGGGCTCGTGCTGGCCGCGGTGGTCGGTCAGCTGGAGTTCGCCAGATTCGAGATAGCGGACTGGCGCTTCTTCAACACCTACTCGCTGTACTCGGAGCTCCAGCTCTGGTTCATCTCCTCGGACGTGGAAGCGGGAACCCTCGCGCGCATCAGCTTTGGATTCCGGATAGGCCTGTTCTAGCTCCCGGGCAGCAAGCCTCCACCAGGAATAAATTTCCTCTTGCCAAAGTTGTATGGTTGTACTATACTTATATTGTACTAAGACATTAGTACAACGGAGGCGTTGTGGAATCCCTGTTGAAGTTCTCTCTGGACGCGACCAACGGCGTTCCCTTCTACAAACAGATCATCCTGCAGGTGGAGATGGCCATCGCCGACAGGCGGCTGGCAACCGGCGACCAGCTGCCGACGGTGCGCAGCCTGGCGGTGGACCTGCAGGTCAATCCCAACACGGTGGCCCGGGCCTACAGCGAGCTGGAGATCCGGGGCATCGTGAACACCCAGCAGGGCACCGGGACCTTCATCAGCGATCAGAAGGTGGAGATCTCCGACGTGGAACGGGAGAAGATCCTGGCGGAGATCACCCGCTCCTTCGTCAGCCACGCCGCCTCCTACGGTTTCAGCCTTGAAGAAATCAGCTCTTATCTCAGAGAGTTGAACAGAGGAGAGTAAAAAGCCATGTATCGAGTCAAAGCTTTCGATCGGATCCGCAACCTTCCCCGCGCGGTGCTGCCCCGGGATTTCCGGATCAGCCCGCCGGCCCTGCTGATCCTGGCCCTCTTTCTTGGAGGCGGGGTGGTCTGGCAGGTGACCGTCGGCCTGCCCGCCCCGCCGATGGAGCTGGTCTACATCACCGTGCAGGTGATCTTCAGCGCCGTGCTGCTGATGCTGCTTTCCTCCTGGGCCCTGGTCCTGGTCCTGCTTGCGGGACTGTGGATCGGCACGTTCGCCCGCTACGGCAACGCCATGTTTCCCCTGGCCCTGATGATATCGGGCGGGTACGTGCTGGCCCCGGTTTTCCAGCTGGCCCACCATTGGGAGAAGGCGGTGATCCTGCGGCTGGGCAGGTATCACCGGCTGCGGGGGCCGGGAGTCTTCCTGGTCTTTCCCGTCATCGACCGGGTGACCCGTTTCGTGGACACCCGCATCCGGGCCACCGATTTCAGCGCGGAGAAGACCATCACCATGGACACCGTTCCGGTCCACGTGGACGCCCTGGCTTTCTGGATGATCTGGGACGCCACCAAGGCGATCCTGGAGGTGGAGAATTTCATGGAGGCGGTGGTGCTGTCCGCCCAGACCGCCCTGCGGGACGCCATCGGACGCCACGACCTGGCCGACCTGCTCGCCGAGCGGGAGAGGATCGGCAGGGAGATCCAGCAGGCCCTGGACCGCAAGACCAATCCCTGGGGAATCACCATCCTCTCCATCGAGTTCACCGACATCGTGATCCCCAAGGAGCTGGAGGACGCCATGAGCAAGCGGGCCCAGGCCGAGCGGGAGCGGCAGTCCCGGGTCATACTGGGCACGGCGGAGATCGAGATCTCCGACAAGTTCGTGGAGGCGGCCAAGCGCTACAGGGAGGATCCCACCGCCCTGCACCTGCGGGGGATGAACATGATCTACGAGGGGATCAAGCAGCGCGGGACGATCGTTCTGCTTCCCTCCGGAAGCCTCTCATCGATGTCGCTGGGCTCGGTGCTCGACGATCTGGCCCGGGGGCAGGTTCCCGGCACCGCGGGGTCGGCAGGGCCGGCGCCGACGCCGGAGTCCCAGGAAACCCCGGATCCTCGAAGCGAGGCAGCCACCGATGAGGAAGGAGCACAGATATGATCAGGGTCGAGAAGGTAACCAAGGACTACACCGTCGGACAGACGGTGGTTCATGCCCTGCGCGGGGTGTCCCTGGCGATCGGACGCGGGGAGTTTCTCTCCATCGCCGGACCCTCCGGCTCGGGGAAGACCACCCTGCTCAACCTGATCGGCTGCCTGGACAAGGCTACCAGCGGGGAGATCTATATCGCGGAGGAGCCGGTTTCCGGAAAGAACAGGAAGGAGCTCGCCCTGCTGCGCAGGCAGCGCCTCGGCTTCGTGTTCCAGTCCTTCAACCTCATCCCCGTGCTCAGCGCCTACGAGAACGTTTCCTTCGCCCTTTCCCTGCTCGGGGTCGACGGCGCTGAGCTCGAGGACAGGACCAACGGAATCCTGGCAGAGGTGGGCTTGCAGGGGATGGAGACCCGCCTGCCCGGGGAGCTTTCCGGCGGGCAGCAGCAGCGGGTGGCGGTGGCCCGGGCCCTGATCAAGGAGCCGGATGTGGTGCTGGCCGACGAGCCCACCGCCAACCTGGACTCCGAAACGGGCCGGGAGATCCTGGAGCTGATGCTCGCCTTGAACGAGAAGCACGGAACGACCTTCGTGTTTTCCACCCACGACCGCATGGTGATGGAGTTCGGGCGGCGCCTCATTCGGCTGCACGACGGGCAGATCACCGCTGACGAGAGGAGGGAGTCGTGAAATTCCTGCTCTCCCTTGCCTGGAAAAACCTCTCCCGCTACCGCAGAAGGACCCTGCTCACCGCCGGAGCCCTGGCGGTGGGTCTGCTGATGTTCATCTTCCTGGACGGCTGGCTGCAGGGAGCCGAGAGGGAATCGGAGCGGAACATCATCTGGTACGAATCCGGATCGGCCAAGGTGATGACTGAAGGGTATCTGGAGGAGCTCAAGAGCATGCCCCTCAAGCACGCCATCGAAGATCCGGCCGCGGTGGAGCGGCTGCTCGAGGGGGCCGGAGTGACCGCCACCCGGCGCACGGCTTTTTCAGGGGAGATCTTCTACGGTGAGGGCTCGCTGTACGTCAAGGTCGTGGCCCTGGATCCCCGGAGCGACGGGAAGATCTACCGTCTGGCTGAAACCCTGACCGACGGCAGGTACCTGGAG
>JAFGQJ010000225.1 GCA_016935715.1 Spirochaetales bacterium | reverse complement strand
GGTTCCCTGATCCGCTCGGCCACCTCGGGGATCACGTCCCCGGCGCGAAAGATCCGCACCGTGTCTCCCGGACGCACGTCCTTGCGCTCAACCTCCTCCTCGTTGTGGAGCGTGGCCCGGCTGACCGTTACGCCCCCCACCTGGACCGGATCCAGCAATGCCACGGGGGTCAGCATGCCGGTGCGGCCCACCTGGACGGCGATCTCCCGCAGGGTGGTGACCTCCTTCTTGGGCGGGAATTTCCAGGCGAAGGCCCAGCGGGGGCTGCGCTGGCGGGTGCCCAGCCGCTCCCGGGCTTCCAGGTCGTCGAGCTTGATCACCACCCCGTCGATCTCGTAGGGCAGATCCTCCCGTCGGTCCAGGAGCTTGTCCCTGTACTCCTCGATCTCCTCGAGCCGGGAAGCCCGGCGGTTCAGGGGGTTGGTCCGGAAGCCCCACCGGGGGAAGAGCTCCAGGATTTTCCAGTGCGAGCCGGGAAGCTCGCCGTCGCGGCTGTCCACCAGTTCGTAGCAGAAGATTTCCAGTGGTTTGCCCGCGACTTTGCGGGAATCCAGCTGGCGCATGATTCCCGCCGCGGCGTTTCGGGGGTTGGCGAAAGGCTCCTGCCCGTTCTCCACCCGCTCGCGGTTGAGCTCCTGGAAGCCCTGCTTGGACATCAGCACCTCCCCCCGGACGGCCAGGGAGACGGGTGCGCGTTCCTGGAGCCTGAGGGGCAGGGTTGGGATGGTCTTCAGGTTTTCGGAGATGTCCTCTCCGGTGCGCCCGTCTCCCCGGGTGGACCCGTAGCTGAAAGCCCCTTCCTGGTAGACCAGCTCCACGGAGAAGCCGTCCAGCTTGGGCTCGAGGACCACGGCGGGCTGATCTTCCCCGGTCTTGTCCCGCAGGGTGCGCAGGAACTCCTGCACCTTTTTCTTCTCCTCCCCGGAGTCCAGGCTGAGCAGAGGCCGGCGGTGCTCCACCTTCTTCAGCTCATCCACGGGGGGAGCCCCCACGCGCCGGGTGGGCGAATTGGCTGCCTGCAGGTCGGGGAAGGCTTCTTCCAGCTCTTCGAGGCGGTGAAACAGGGTGTCGTAGCTCTTGTCCGAGATCACCGGCTCGTTCTGGATGTAGTACAGGTGGTTGTGGTACTCAAGGGCCTCCCGCAGCTGCTCGACCTGCTCCCGGGCCTCCCCCTTGTTCAAGTCCTCCGCCTTGCCGAAGCTGGTCTTGGGATGCTTCTTGTAGGGATTGTCTTTGGCCATTGCTCGCTCCTTCAGCCTCGTTTGAGCAGCTTCTTCAGCTCTCCCCAGCTCCGGGTGTTCAGCACGTCTTCCGCGCTCAGCCATCCCCGCCTGGCCTGGGCGACTCCGAATCGCATGTGGTCCAGGCCGCTGGTGGAGTGGGCGTCGGTGGAGATAGGGATCTTCAGGCCCATCTCCTTGGCCATCTTGCAGTGCACGTCGCTCAGATCGAGGCGTTCGGGGTCCGCATTGATCTCCAGGAAGCACCCCCGCTCCACGGCGGCCCGCATGACCCGCTCCAGGTCGACCGCATAGGCCTCGCGGGAGCCGATCAGGCGGCCGGTCGGGTGGGCCAGGATGTTGAAGTGGGGATTGTCCATGGCCCGGATGATGCGCTCGGTCTGCTCTTTCTCCGAGAGGTTGGTGTTGTAGTGCACCGAGCAGATCACCAGGTCCAGCTCGTCCAGGATCGAATCCTCCAGGTCCAGGCTGCCGTCCTCCAGTATGTCCACCTCGCAGGAGGCCAGGATCCTGATCCCCCTGATCTTCTCGTTCAGCTGCCGGATCTCCTCGACCTGCCTGCCCAGCCGTTCGGCGTCCAGGCCTTTGGCCATGGTCACCCGCTTGGAGTGATCGGTGACGGCCAGGTAGTCGTAGCCCCTGTCCCTGGCCGCTTCGGCCATCTCCCGGATGCTGAACTTGCCGTCGCTGGCCGTTGTGTGCATCTGCAGATCGCCGCGGATGTCCTCCAGGCTTACCAATTTGGGCAGCTTGCCCTCGGCCGCCGCTTCGATCTCCCCCCGGTTCTCCCGCAGCTCCGGCTCGATGTAGGGCAGGCCCGCCTGCTCGAAGACCTCCTCCTCCGTGGCTCCGGCCACCCGCTTCTTGCCTTTGAACACCCCGTACTCGTTGATCTTGAGCTTCTTCTTCCTCCCGATCTTGCGCACCGCCACGTTGTGAGCCTTGCTGCCGGTGAAGTAGTGCATGGCCGCGCCGTAGCTCTTTGCGGCCACGACCTGCAGGTCCACCTGGATGCCCGAGCGCAGGCTGATCGACGATCGGGTATCCCCCTCGGAGAGCACCTGCTCGACTTCCTCGTAGGAGGTGAAGCGCTCCATCACGGGGGCGCTGTGGCTGCAGGTCACCAGGATGTCCAGGTCACCCACGGTCTCCTTCCTCCTGCGGTAGCTGCCCGCCACCGTGATCCTGTCGATCTCCTCGAGCTCTCCGAGATAGCCTACCAGCGGCTCGGCGTACTCCTCCATCTCGCTCCAGCGAAAGCGCCGCTCCCCGGCTCCCTCCTTCACCTTGCCTACGTCCCGCAGGATGCTCTGCTCGATCTTCTCGCCGAATCCCTTGATCTCCCGGATCCTGCCGGCCCGGGCCGCCTCCTCCAGATTCTCCGCGCTCTCTATGCCGAGCTCTTCGTGCAGCTGCTTGACCCGCTTGGGCCCAAGGGAGCCGATGGACATCAGGTCCCGCAGCTGCGGGGAGGTGCGTTTCCGCAGCTTCTCCAGCTGCTCCAGGGAGCCGGTCTCCACGATCTCCCGGATTTTTGCGGCCAGGTCCTCGCCGATTCCGGGCAGCTCGCTCAGATCCTCTCCTCTGTCCACCATCTCCGACACATTGCCGGACAGATCGGATAAGGTCCGTGCGGCGTTTCGGTAGGAGCGGATGCGGAACTGGTTCTTCCCTTCGATGTCCAGGAGATCGGCGATTTCATTGAAGATCTCCGCCACGTCCCGGTTGTGAACTGCCATGACTAGTTCATCTCCTCTTCCACTTTGTGAACCTTTTGGATCACGTCGAGGACGCTGTCAGGATTGAGGGACATGGAGTCGATCTCCGCCTGGACCAGGAAGGCGGCGAAGTCGGAGTGATCGCTCGGGGCCTGCCCGCAGATTCCCACTTTGGTGCCGTGCCGGTGGGCGGCCTGGATCAGCTCCCGGATCATCTCCCCGAGGGAGGCGTTCTTTCCGCCCACGGAGGGCACGTCTTCGTTGCTCAAGCTCTCGAGCCACCTGATATAGTCCGTGTTGCTCACCTGATCATCCTCCCTGTCAGCTTCAGCTCCGGCGTGTCCAGGATGATGTTCAGGGCCGCTGTTCCGATCCGGCCCAATCCTCCGTTGATAGCTACTCGTACCATCGTGTTCCCCTTCATCTGTTTTCTTTGCATGTCTTGTTTGCTCACTGCCATGCTCAATTCACCACGTTCTGCGGCTGCCCGCGGGCAAAGCTGCGAATGTTTTCCACCGTGGTATCCAAAATGCGCCCAACCGCCTCCCGGGTATTGAAGGCATTGTGGGGGGTGATGTACACGTTGCGCAGGCGCAGCAGCAGATGGTCGGCCAGCAGCGTTTCCAGGTTGTGCTTCTTGCGAAACACCGAATGCAGCATCTCCGCCTCTTCCCGGATCGCAGGCTCTTCGGGAAGCACGTCCAGGCCTGCGGCAGCCACTTTGCCGCTGGCCAGGGCTTCCACCAGAGCCTGGGAGTCGACCACCGTCCCGCGGGAGGTGTTGATCAGAATCACTCCCTGCCGCATCTGCTGGAACTCCGGTTCGCCGATCAGATGGTGCGTCTTGTGGGACAGGGGCACGTGAAGCGTGATGATGTGGGAGCGCGCCAAGAGCTCCTCCATCCCTACGTATTCGAAGCCGAGCCTCCCGGCCAGCCCCTCGTCGGGCTTCACGTCGAAGGCGAGCACCTGCAGGTTGAATCCCCGGGCAATACCGATCACATACGCGCCGATCGAGCCGGTCCCCACCACCCCGAGGGTCTTGCCCCGCAGGTCAAAGCCCTGAAGCCCGGCCTGGGAGAAGTCCCCCCTGCGGGTCCGGTCGATCGATTCGATCAGCCTGTGGCTGATGCTCAGAAGCAGGGCGAACACGTGCTCGGCAACCGTGTTGTCTCCGTAGGTGGGAACGTTGCAAACCGTGATATTCCGCTGCCGGCAGTAGTCCATGTCAATGTGATCGAAACCGGTGGAACGGGTGGCAATCAGCCGCAGATTCGGCAGCCGGCCGAGCAGAGAGGTGGAAAGCTCCGAGTGGACGAACACGGAGAGCACCTCCGCTTCGGCGGCTTGCTCGATCGTCTCCTCCGCGAGCCTGCCCGAGCAGAACTCCACCCGGTGCTCGTCGTCAAGCTGACGGAACCTCTCCTTTTCCCAATCCTCCAGATCACAGGCGTATATATACATTCTCTCTCCCTTATTGTCTCGTCGCGACCGGATAGAGCCCGGCGGATCCTTGGGGCCGCAGGGCGGCTCGAGCCTCGTCCTGCTCGCCCGGGACTACCCGTAGTACCGGCGGCACTCCGGCTCACGTCCCCGGACGACGCGCTCCCCCTTCAGCCGCCCCTGCCCGGCGGTGATAACCGTGCACTGGCCCTCCCTACCGTCGCGCCGGTAGTAGATCACGACCCAGTCACGGGTCTTTTTCAGCTCGTGGGCCCTGCCGGTATTGGAATACAGAACCGTGAAGGACCAGCCCTGCCTTTCGGTTTCCATGATGGGCAGCCAGGCCTCGCCTTTCGGGTTGAAGCGGCGAGGGGCGATCTTCCTCAATTCCCCAGCCTCGGCCTTCCCGCGGTATTCCCGGTCGATCTCGAGAAGCATGGATACCGAGGGCTGATTGTCCTCCCGGTTCGACCGGCCGCCGTCGATCCGCTCCTGCTCCCGGCGGGCCGAACGGCTCAGCCGTCCGGCCAGGATCTCTTTGACCGCCTGAACTCTCTGCGGGCCGAAGCCCTTGATCTCCTTCAGACGCCCGTCGTGGGCGGCCAGCTCCAGCTCCTCCAGGGTGTGCACGTCCAGCTCTCTGGTGATGCGGCCGGCCAGCTTCTCGTTTATCCCCGGGAGCTGGCGGAACAGGTGGACGGAGTCGACCTCCGCAGCCAGGTCGTCCCGGAGCGCGGAGCGTCCGCTCGCCAGGTATTCGGCGATGACCCCCGAGAGTCCTTCGCCGATTCCAGGGATCTGCCTCAAGCCTTCTTCCCCGCTCGCCGAGTAGAGGCTTTGAAGCGACTCACCGGAGTCCAGAATGTTCCGGCGTGCCTGGCGGTAGGCCCGAACCCTGTGCGGATCGGCCCCGCGGGCCTCGAGAAGATCCGCGATCCGTCCCAGCAGCCGTGCAATGTCGCGATTCTCGTGCATCACTTACTGTGTACTAGTTCGAAGGGTGGAGAGGAATAGACTGATCGGTCTAAAAGGGCAGCAATTTCGGTCTACCCGCGGCAGTCTAACCCCTATTCTTCGGGAAAATAACTCTTTCGGTTTATGGTCGATGGGGCGTGCAACCGCGAAGATAGAGTTATCCAAGGAGGACAGCTCATGAAACGAAATTTCATTCTATCCATGCTGGCAGCCATTGCCATGCTGGTTCTTTTCAGCACCTGCAGCGCGGAGTCTGCGGGCAGTGGCGAGCAGGTCGCCGAGGAACAACAGCAGGCCACCATCGAGCAGCAGCAGGCCACCGCCGAGGAGGCGGGGCAGTCCGCGGGTCGAGCGGTCCAGGCTCAGCTGGAAGAGGCCCCGCCCACGCTGGCGGACATGCAGAACGCCTTCCGCCAGGTCGCCGAGGTTGTGACCCCGGTGGTGGTGCAGATCAACATTGTCCAGGTGGTGGAGCAGCAGGTGCCCCAGTTCAGCAATCCCTTCGAGTTTTTTTTTGGGCCCCGCGGTGAGCAGCCACAGCAGCCGCAGCAGCGGGAGTTCCGCCAACCCGGACTCGGATCTGGGGTGATCGTCCGGCAGGAGGGCAGCACGGTTTACGTGCTGACCAACAACCACGTTGTCGGACAGGCCGATGAGATCAGCATTGTGCTCAATGATCAGAGCACCTTCAAGGGCAAGCTGGTGGGCACGGATCCCCGCATGGATCTGGCCCTGGTTTCCTTCGAGTCCAAGCGGCAGCTTCCCGTGGCGGTGATGGGGGATTCGGACGCCGTCGAGGTTGGTGACTGGGTCCTGGCCGTGGGCAATCCCCTCGGGCTGGAATCCACGGTTACTGCGGGGATCATCAGCGCCGTGGGGCGCACCGAGGGGCCGGCCAGCAACATCAGCGATTTCATGCAGACCGACGCGGCGATCAACCCGGGCAACTCCGGAGGAGCCCTTGTGAACATCCAGGGGCAGGTGATCGGCATCAACACCTGGATCGCCTCAACCACCGGCACGTATATCGGATTCGGCTTCGCCATCCCCAGCAACAATGCCCGGCGGGTGATCGACGACCTGATCGAAGAGGGAAGGGTCGCCTACGGCTGGCTCGGCGTGAGCATCCGCGATCCGCTGGCCGCTACTGCGGAAGATCTCGGCATCAGCGGCGTCTCCGGGGGTCTGGTGGCCAATATCTACCTCGGTTCCCCCGCGGACGAGGCGGGCATCCAGGCCGGCGACTACATCACCGCGGTGGACGGCACCGAGGTGCGCGGCACGCGCCATCTGACCCAGATGGTCGGCAGTCTCAAGGCGGGCAGCCGGGTAGAGTTCCGGCTCCTGCGGCAGGGAGGAGAGCGCAGCGTGACGGCGCAGATCAGCGAGCGCCTGACCGAGGAACAGCTGGCCGACCAGGTTAGAAACATCTGGCCCGGCATGGTGGCGATCTCCAGCGAAGATGCCCCACAGCTGCAGATCGACGAAGGCCGGGTCATCGTGGCCGTGGCCTACCAGGGTACCCCCGCGGGGGTGGCCGGTTTCCGCCAGGGAGACGTCATCAGGGCGATCAACGGGGAGGAAGTCACCGGCATGAGCGAGTACTACCAGGCCATCAACCAGGAAGCCCGCAGCCTGGAGTTCACGATTCTCCGCCAGGGACGGGAAGTCACCATCGGTATGGCGAAATGAGGCAGCCCCTGGACCCGAAGGATCTGCGCCGCACCGTGGATCCCGGATCTCTCGGCCTGAAGAGCACAGAAAATCTCGATCCTCTGAAAGGCATCATAGGCCAGGGGCGGGCGGTTGAGGCCCTGCGCTTCGGCCTGGGGATCGACAAGGCGGGCTTCAACATGTATGTGTCCGGACCTCCGGGAATCGG
>JAFGQJ010000224.1 GCA_016935715.1 Spirochaetales bacterium | reverse complement strand
GGGAACAATTTCCAGGACTATTTCGAATCCATAAACGGGGAGGTGCTCGTGCTGGCCCAGATCGAGCACTACCTGGCCGTGGAGAGGATCGACCAGATCCTGGCCGTCGAGGGGCTGGACGGTGTTTTCCTGGGGCCCTACGACCTTTCCGGATCCATGGGCATCGTGGCGCAGTTCGATCATCCCCGCATGGCGGCGGCCAGGAAGCGGGTGATCGAGGCGGCCGGCAAGGAGGGCAAGGCCGTGGGCATCCACGAGGTGCGCCCCGAAGCCGCTCCCGTTCGGGCGCTGCTGGAGGAAGGATTCAACTTCATCGCCTGCAGCATCGACACGATTTTTCTGGGAACGTCGGCCCGCGCGGTGGCCGACGAGCTGAGGCAGACCGCGGGCTCAAGGGTGGAGCGGTGAAACGGGATGTGCTCGCATTGGCGGATCTGCGGCAGCACACGGGGAAGCACCCCTCCAAGGAAACCCTCAACCATCCCGATCTGATTCACATGGCATCGGGGCTGGATCCGTTTACCCGGACCCGGCAGGCCTATCTCGAAGCCTACAGATCCCTAGGCATCGATCTGATCAACAGGGTTCCCGAAAGCGATGCGCCGCAACCGCTGGCGCCGGGGGAGGTGCGGGATATGGGGGACGGCTACAGAGAGGCCTACCTGGGGGTATACAGCACGGTGGCCCGCCACGTGTATCCCTTTGCCTCCGTTGAGGAGTTCTGGGACGCCGAGGCCCCGGATCCCGAGTACGCGCAGCTGCGCACCCCGGTACCGCACCGCCTGGATCTCCGTGAGATCCGGCGCAAGAACGAGCTGCTCGGCGAGGTGGGTTTGTACTACTACATGCTGTACACGACCCTGTTCATGTGGGCAGTCGAGTATCTCGGCTGGGAGGTTTTTCTGATGGCCGCGGCCATGGACCCGCAGGGATTCGACGAAAGGTTCTTCCAGGCGGTGCTGCCCAAATCCCTCGCCATGGTCGAGACGCTGGCCCGGGCCGACTCGCCGTTCGTGTTCTGCCACGACGACCTGGTGGATGTGAGGGGGCCGATGTTCCATCCCTCCTGGTACGAGAAGTATATCTTTCCCCGCTATGCCGAGCTGTGGCGCCCAGCCAAGCAACGGGGCAAGAAGGTGATTTTCGTGGCCGACGGCAACATGAACCGGTTCCTCGAGGCTCTGAGAGACACCGGCGTGGACGGTGTGATGCTGGAGAATCCCGCCACGGATTTCGAGCGGATTCTGGAGGTATTCGGGGACGGGATCGTGATCGGGGGGATCGAGACCGGTGTACTGATGCACGGATCGGCGCGGCAGGTGAGAAGGCACGTGCTGGAGGTGGCCGAACGGACACGCGGCGTCCGGGGTTTCGTGATGTCCACACCGGGAGGCATTCACGGCAACCTCCCTCTGGAGAACCTGAAGGCTTACTTCGATGCCCGCGTGCGGACGGGACACACTCCGGAGGGGTGGCAGAAATGCGATACGGGAGGCGGGGGTTCCGGTTGGAAAGCTTGAGCATCGAGGAACGCATCCGGGGCTTCGAGGATTTCTTCGCCATGAGCAACGGCGACGGGCCTCTGGTCGGTTTCTTCCGGGAGACCTACTACCCGCTGAAGCGCTACAGGACCGAATCCTTTCTGCCGGCGGGAAAGCTGGCCCCGCAGGACGTCGAGGTGGAGCCGTTTCTGCCGGAATATGAGCGCCTGTTTCGTCTCCATGACGAGACGGCCGGGGATTTCATCTGGAGCGCGGCCGCCTTCTGGGGCCTGCCCTGGATGGAGGCCCTGGCAGGCTGCTCGGTGGTCGCCGATCACAACACCGGCTCCTCCAGGAGCGAGAAGCCGGCGGGATTCGCCGGTGCCGGGGACATCCCGGCCTACGACCATGACAATCCCTGGGTGCGCAAGGCCTTGGAGTTTCTGCAGAGACTGCAGGCGCTCAGCGGGGGACGGTTTCCCCTGGCCACCACCCTGATGCGGGGCATCTCCGATCTGCTCGCCGCTCTGCTCGGAAATCCGGAGTTTCTCTTTCTGCTGATGGATCGGCCGCGGGAGATGAGAGAGCTCGTGGAAAAGCTCACCGACCTGTGGATCGACTTCGCCGGATCTCAGCTGGAGGTCATACCGGATTTCCACGGGGGCACCGGGTCGTTCTACTACGCAACCTGGCTTCCGGGCAGGGGGGTATGGCTGCAGGAGGACGCCTCGGCGCTGATGTCCCCGCAGCTGTTCGGGGAGTTCATCGCCCCGGCGGTGGACAGAATCGCCGCCAGCTTCGATACCACCGTCATCCATCTCCACCCCAGCAGCTATATCCCGGTGGAGTTCCTGATCCGCACGCCGCTGGATGCGATCGAGCTGCACATCGACTTCGGGGGACCGAGGGCAGAGGAGCTCTACCCCTACTACCGCAGGATTCTCGATCACAAGCCCCTGATCATCTGGGGAGACCTGACCGGGGAGGATCTGGATTTCATCGCCCGAAAGCTCGATCGGCGGGCGCTGGCCCTGCTGCCCGTGGTGGAATCCCGGCGGCAGGCCGAGCAGATCTGGGGGCGATTCAAGGCGGGATGAGAAAGGAAACAGAGGTGAGAGAGACCATCGTGTGCACCGAAGCCCAGTTCGTTAAGGGGGAGAAGACCTTCCGCGAGCACGGCTCCGGATACAAGTGGATCCGCTGCCCCGAGGAGGAGGGGGCCCTGGCCCGCTGCGTACGGGACAACGCGGCCCGCATCGTGATCCTCGGCGTGTACAGATACCGCGACCGGCTGTACGAGGCCCTGCGGGACTGCGCCGGACAGGGGCCCGCCCTGATCGCCCGTCACGGCGTGGGCTACGACGGAGTGGACCTGGAGCGGTGCAGGGAGGGCAACATCATGGTCACCATCACCCCCGGCACTCTGGATCAGTCGGTGGCGGAGCACACGATCGCCCTGATGCTGGCTCTGGTGCGCGACATCCCCGCCCTGGATCGATCGATGAGGGCCGGCCGCTTCGCTCCGGTCGTCACGGAGGAGGTGGCCGGAAAAACCCTGGGCGTGGCCGGGTTCGGCAAGATCGGCAGGCGGGTGGCGGCGGTTGCGGCTCACGGTTTGGGGATGAAGGTCGTGGCCTTCGACAGCCTGACCCTGGACGAGCAGCTGGGAGGCGAGAGTATCGGGGAGGAGGAGTTCTACCGCAGATACGGCATCCAGGAGTACCTGAACGATTATCGGCGCTTTGCCCGGTCCATAGACATCCTCTCGATACACATGCCCGCCGCCGAGCAGACGCTGGGGTTTTTCGATGCCCGGAGATTGTCTGCCCTGAAGCCCTCCGCGTACCTGATCAACACGGGACGGGGATCCCTGATAGAGGAAGAGGCCCTCTACGACGCCCTGAGCGCGGGGAAGCTGAAAGCCGCCGCTCTGGACGTGTTCCGCAGCGAGCCCTACGTCCCCCTGTCCGAGGCAAAGGATCTGAGGCGGCTTGCCAACGTGATCCTGACCCCCCACGTGGCTTCGAACACGCAGGAGGCGAATTTCCGGGTGCAGCAGAATATCCTGCAGAACATCGAGAGATTTCTGGATGGACGGTATGACGAGATGACCCGCATCGCCTGAGGAAAACTTGGGCCGCGGCTGATGCGACAGGGAGCAAGAGATGGCCGATTTCCGCACCGAGTACGAAAAGATCTACGAAGCGATCCGCAACGCCATCATCGCCGGGCAGTATGGCCCGGGGGAGCGCCTGCCCCAGCGAAAGCTGGCCCAGAGGTTCCATACCACGACGATAACGGTCCGGGAAGCGCTGCGATTTCTCGAGCAGGATGGCCTGATCCTGATCGAGCCGAAGTGGGGCGCCATGGTGGTGGAGATCACGGCGGAGAAGATATACGGCCGCTACATCGTGCGGGAGGCGCTGGAAGGAATGGCGGCCCGCCTGGCTGCGGAGAACGCAACGGATGAGGAAAGGCGTGAGCTCATGGAGATGGCGGAAGAGTGTGACCGGGAGCTGGTGAGCGACCGGATGAGCCGGCAGGAGAAGGCCGGTCTTCACTACGAGCTGCACGAAAAAATCGTGACCATCACCCGCTGCCCGGAGCTGATTCAGTCGATCACCCGGAACAACCTGCACACGGTCATCCTTTCGAACGCCTATCATATCGATTGGCTCCACGACGACCCGGACCGCCACCGGACCCTGGTGCAGAGCATCCTTTCCCGGGATCCCGACCGGGCCGAACGCACCATGAGGGCTCACGTGCGCGACGGCTATGCGATGGAGCTGAAGGCGCTTCGAGGCGGATCGTGAGGTGCGTCGGCCGGGCTCACCGCCTGGCGAACAGACCTTTCAGGGGAACCGAGAAGACCGCTTCGGGCCGCAATCCCTCCTTCTGCAACACAGCATTGGCGCACAGCAGAGCCGAGGTGGCGGCCGCCTCCATCAGCATAGCCGGATAGGGCAGCCTGACCCAGTCCCCGGCAAGGTAGAGGTTGTCGATGCCCGGATCGAATGTCGGGCGCTCCCGGTGCAGACCCGTGTGAAAGGCGGTGAAATCGTCCCTAAGCTGATGATACTCATAGAGGATCTTCGCTGCTTTCAGCTCCGGCAGATAGGCATACAGCTCCTCGAGGAAGTGCCTGCGGATCTCCCCCTTGTCCGCCACGTCGTCGGGCACGGCGTAGGAGTGCAGCTCGAATACGCCTCCCCCCGACTTCTCGGCCCAGCCGGCCGAAGCGTCCTCCAGGTTGTGGTACAGGGAAATCGAGTCCAGAAGCTTGATCCGGTCGGTGAAGATGAAGAAGGGCAGGTTCCGTTCCAGGGCCCGGTCCGTCCAGAGGCGCAGTACCGAGTAGCGCTGGGAAGCTTTCAGAGAGGTCAGCTTGCGGAAACTGTCCGGATTTTCCTCCTGCAGAAATCCGGATGAGCCCGCGATGGACCTGCTTCCCACCACGTCCGCAGCCAGGACGGCGTAGTCGAAAGCTCTGCCGGCTGCGGTGAATCCCCGGCCGCGGCGCTGCAGTTTCTGAACTGCTTTCCCCGTCCGGATGTCCGCGCCGCGGCTTTCCAGGTACCTGCAGGCGGGGGTGAGAAACGTTGTTTCGAAGTCGTCCCTCAGAACGTCGTAGATCAACCCCAGATCATTGCTGAGAAAGTAGAAGTGGAAGCTCTTGATCATCTCGGCCATCGACATCAGATGGGATTCGGCGAAGAATGCCCGGGCAAAGGTGGCGAAGATGATGAGCATCTGCGGCGGCAGGCCCACCTGATCGGCGAACTGCCGGAAGGAAAGCTGGTCGAACTGCTCGAAGGTCTTTTGCGCATCGTAGCTCAGGAAGGCGAGCAGCCGCCGGGATTCGGGATTCTTCATCATGTCTCCCAGCCTGTACACCTTGTGTTTGGCCATGGACAGCATGTTGAGCGCGGGAGTCGTCTTGATGCCCTTGAATCCGTAGTTTCCATGGTCCAGGGTGGAGATCAGGTAGTCTTCGATCGGTATGAGGTATTCAGCGGCGCCGATGCGTTCCAGCAGGCCCCGCAGGTTGTAGTACTGCCTGAAGAAGGCGTGAAAGCCGTGCTCGACCTGGGTTTCGAAGCCGTCCCTGAAGCGGACGGGCCAGGAACCGACCTTCCCGCCCAGGTAGTCGTTTTTCTCGAACAGGGTTACCCGCAATCCCCGCTCCGCGAGCACCGCCGCCGCGGTCAGCCCGGCGATGCCTCCACCGATCACGGCAACCGATCTCTCCTCCCGGATCTTTTCGGGCAGGTCCCGGTCCACCTGGTTGACCTGGATGCGATTTCCGCCCAGGCGCTTCATGATGATGCTTTCTATCGGTCCTCTTCTGTCTTTCATGGTGCTACCTCTCTATGTCGATTTTTCGGCCTTTCCAGCTGACCTCGTGCAGGAAGAAGGTTCGCAGCAGGGAGATGAAGAAAACGGCTGCAAAGAAACCGAAGGGCAGCGGATACAGCAACGCGGTCAGAAGACCGTAGTTGCCCATACGGGAAAGGATCCAGTGGATCTGCAGGATGTAGAGGACGTGCAGGATGAGCCACGGAGCGGCGGCCTGCAGATCCGAACCCAGGAGAGCGACCGGCAGCAGGAAGGATACGATGAAACCCCCTGCGACCCAGCAGACGATCGGAATGAGTATTGCGAGGGAAGCGGTCCGGGCTCCCGAGGCCATCCCCTTGGTGAAGCCGCCGACCAGCGACCCGATTCCGGCGGGGTACATGCGAAACGAGATCGCTCCCCTGCCGCCGAGATTGTGAATCGCGAATCCGGCGCGTTTGAACGCCTGTCCCAGGGCGATATCTTCCAGGATCGCCCCGCGTACCGCCTCGTGACCGCCGGCAGCGAAGTAGTCCCGCCTGGAACAGATGAGGCAGGGTCCGAAGGCGCCGAGGACGCGGCTCTTCCGTCCGCGGATCGTGAAGGAGCCGATGCTGGCCATGATGATGATGTTGAACAGGGCCGAAAGGCGTTCGTACGGGCGCTTCATGCGGTGGAAGGGCCAGATCGACAGCAGTCCGCACCGCTGCAGGTAAGCCGCCAGGATGCTCTCCAGGCCTCCCGCTTCCATCAAGGTATCCGCGTCGAGGAAGACGAGCAGCTCGCCCCCCGCCCTGCGGGCTCCCTGCCAGCAGGCCCAGGGTTTGCCCAGCCACCCCTCCGGCAGCGGGGCGGACTCTACCACCGTGGCCCCCGCCCCGGCTGCGACTGCGGCCGTCCCGTCTTCGGAGTGGTCGTCCACGACGAGGATCTCCGAGACCGGGAAAAGTTGTCGTTTCAGCGATCCAAACAGGGTGGGAAGGGTCAGCTGCTCGTTGCGCGCCGGAATGATGATCGATACCGAAGGTACTGCCGCGGCTTCTTCGGGGACCAAAGTCCCGGTGGGGCGGGGAATTCGCCAGAGGATGAAAAAGGGCAACAGCCACACGAAGAACAGGAGAACGAGTACGGCGATGCTCATGCTTTTTCATTAAGCTACCACCGGCGCAACAGGGGGTCAAGAAATTATCACCGCCGCAATTGTTGACCGATTTTGTTGACCTTCGGGGGGGGCTTTGGTATTTTTGCCGCAAGATGAGCAGATTGCTAAACATTAAACGAAAACCGTGGAGACGCGCCGGCGGGATCCTCCAGCCGCGCAGCCTGGTAGCCGGGAGAGCGATGCGCTTCGCTACATGGGTGCTTGTGGTAACATGGGTGCTTGCGGGTTCTGCCGCCCTGTCGGCCGACGGACTCGAGCAGGGCAGGCTGCTGCTGGAGCGGGCTACGGTGGGGCTGTTCAACGAGAGCCTGTCCCACTCAGAGCTCCGGGAGCTTCTGGACGGAAGCCTCGAATCTTTCGGGGACGTGCAGGACGCCTGCCGGCGGGACTACTGGCGTGCCAGTGCCGCCTACCTCTACGGATTCGTCGAGCAGGGCGATGGACGGCCGAAACAGGCGGAACGCCGCTTCAGCGAGAGCTTCGAGCTCGCCCGCAGCTCGTTGAGCTGCGGCGAGTTCAGCGACGGCTACCGGCTTCTGGCCGACAGCCAGGCCCAGCTGCTCATGTTCAACGGGGCCCTGTACGCGATGCAGCACGGCCCCGAGGTGCGGGAGTTCGCCGAGAAGGCCCTGGAGCTGGATCCCGGCAATGTCAAGGCCAGGCTCAATCTGGCACTGTACTTCAAGAACGCACCGTCGATCGCGGGGGGAAGCGAAAAAAAAGCGCGGCAGATCCTCCACGAGATCGAGGGGAGCGCCGGGCTGGAGCCGCTGGACCGGTTTTCGGTAAACGTCTGGCTGGCAATCTCCTACGCGGAGAGCAGGGATGCATCGACTGCCCGCAGGTATATCGAACGGGCCCGGGAGATCTTTCCGGGCAACACCTGGCTGCGGGAGATCCTCACCGAGCACTCCCTCTGAAACGCTGGATGCACCGGCAACTGTCGGAGCAACGAGGGACGATCGGCCGCCGCCGGCGGCAGGATCCTCATCGTTTTCGGGTCAGCCCGAAACGGCGCCGGAGCGTATCCCAGCGTACGTTCATCGGCTCCCGTCCCCTGACCACGACCGTGCCCCTATCCCCGTCCAGGATTCTGCGGCTGAGCCGCTGGAGCAGTGCCTCCACCTCTGCCTCGAGCCATTCGATGCCCTGAAAGCTGTCGTGGTTCACCCGGAATATCCGGTCGGCCATGAAGAAGGCTTCGGGACGCTGGTCGATGAGCAGCTCACAGCGTATCCCCAGGGGAAGCAGGTTCACATCGCCGCCGCAGATCTCGAGGATGCGGCCGACCCCGCGCTGGAACTGGAGCGGCCGGGCGGCGAAGTGGCGCAGCACACCCTGGGGAAAGATACACAGGACGTTCGCCGGATCCCGCAGCAGCTCCGCCGAGTACCGCAGCGCATCGTAGGCTTTCCGCGGCAGGCCCGGCTCGATCCCGAAGGCTCCGATGCGGCTGAAGAAGCCGTATTTGGCGAGCTGATCCTCCAGCATCATCAGATGCACCTTCCGTTTCAGAAGCCTCCTGTTGAGGATGTAGACGAAAAAGCCATCCCACCAGGTGCTGTGGTTGGGGGTAATCAGCAGGGGAAGGGCCGGATCGATCTCCGGCATCGGACCGAGGAAGTACAGACCGCGGAAGTGTTTCCGGAACTGTCTCAGGATGTAGGGCAGAAAGACGAGCTGCGCCCAGTGCGAATGCCGGGCCGGTGTCATGGATACCACCATGCCACGATTCGTTTCCCTCTGCAACCGCCCGCCCGCGCGCCGTTCAGCCGGTTCTCTTCTGCAGACCCTCCGCCGCATCGAGCAGCCGGATCGAGGCATCCGGGGAGAACATCGAGCAGACGGTTTCGTACAGCTGTCCGGCCAGGGGCTCTTCGAAGTTGTCCCGATGAGGCAGATACCCGATCCATCCGTCGAACAGCCCGGCTATCAGGGCCAGCTCCTCCGGGAAGCGCCGCTGCCAATCGAAGGCCACGTCCAGCAGCACCTCCATCGGGATGCCCAGGATCTTCACCGCTCCGAAGTCGATCAGCTGAACGGGGCAGAGAACCTCTCCCTTCCCGGCGTCGATCATCTCGCCACCGATCTTGTAGATATTGAGAAAGGATACGTAGGTGAACTGCTCGGCCACCCAGCGGCGGACCTCTTCGGCTTCCAGACCCCGCTTGCGGCTGTGCTCTTTGACCAGGGCGTTGATGATGGAGCTCTCCGGTACCTGTTCCCGTGGGATTTCCAGGAAGGAGGAGAACTTCTCCTTCCAATCGTCTATCTTCTTTTGAATCTCCGCCGGCTCCAGCCCTCCGAAGCGCAGGGGCAGGGAGAGCTCCCGCCCCTTCACCTCCACCCGATCGAGGACAGCTGCCGGATCGCTTTTTCTGCCCTCTCCCAGTGCCCGCGTCATGCGTGCGGCGGTTTCCTCCATCACCCGGAAGGAGGAGCCCAGCGCCTGGTCCGGATCGGCCATGTCCAGCGCCCCCCGGCACACGGGATCCACATTGCCCTCGGCTCCCTGCAGGAACATGGCCGGAATGCCCAGCTGCCCCTCCAGCTCGTTTCGAACCGGTCCGATCCAGTCGGCGCTGATCCGATAGTTGTCCACTCCCAGGACGGTCAGGTGGCAGGAATAGTGAAACAGAAAAGCATGTTCCTTTCCCGACTCATCGAGGAGGGAGAAGATCACCACCCGCGGATCGATCCGTGACCGGGCGTCGCGGCGGTTGACCCCCAGGTCGCTCTGGGCGGTGCGCACCTCGATCCGGCTGGGCACGGCCCGGGCCCGGGCTTCGTCGATCGCCTCCGCCGAGCGGGTGATCAGTTTTTCGTAGTAGCGTCGCGCCCACGGCTCGGTGCTCCTGCTGACGAAGCGTACGTCCGGAGCGGAATGCGTGTGGGTTGCGGAGATATGGATCCGCTCCGCGGGCATGGCGACTGCTTCCGCTATCGATCGAGACAGCTCGCGCATCGAGATCACGCTCAACAGGCACAGGTCGAGCACCAGCCAGACGAAGGGATCCTGTCCCGGGCTGTCGAGCCACCAGGCATAGGCATAAAGCGGGTCGTGTACGCCCTCCGAACCGTGGGTTCGATCTCCGTAGCCCATCAGCGGCACGCTCTCCTCCGGCGTGATGTCGGAGTATGCGACGGCGGTTTTGATCATTTTTTTCCTCCTGATCTGCCAGCGGTTTGCATTTTATTCATCCGGTTGCCCCGGTGGAAGGGGTGTCGGGTATCTCCAGGTCGAGAAGCGCACCATGCTGCTGCGCCCCGTAGACGTCGCGGTCTCCGGGAGCCCCCGAGCCGGCGCCGGATCGGGGCATGGTAATTTTCACCGTGCGGATCCGATCCGCGTAGTGGATCCGCACCTGCTGCTCCCGGACTCCGTACCGTGCGGCTATCTTGTGGGGATCCAGAGCCCCCGAGCGCTTGACCGCGTCGTAGCGCTCCCGCTCCCGGAACATGATGTCGATAGTAAGGAGGAAGGGCCCGGCGTTCTTGCTGCGAAAGACCTCGGCCGAGTCACTCAGGCGGCTCACAGCTGTTCGACCTCCACGGGGAACAACTCCTGCTCATCGGCGCCGTGCAGCAGGTGGTACACGCTGAAGGAATAGACCCGGCCCGCGGGAAGATCCGAAGGGGAGAAGGGAAAAGCGAGGTTGCCCGCCGTGGTCGTCCGGCCGGGAAACGAGCAGTGCAGGAACGAGGAACGGGCCAGGGCCAGGATGTTGTCCGCCTCCGCCTGGGTGCAGGCGATCGCCTCGATCACAACGCCGACCTCGTGCCCCCCGCTGCGGGCCAGAGGCTCGTTGGGTCCCAGGACCGCGTCGCGGCCGTAGTAGCGCAGCAGCAGGCGATAGCCGGCCTGCCGGGAAACAGGGTCGAGATTTCTCTCCACCATGCTGCGGGTTTCCTCTTCGATTTCCTGCAGGTGCGCAAGAACCCCGAAATCCCGGATTCCCGCTATGGTAACGGCCCGGTAGCCTTCCAGGCGCGCGCCTTCCAGCTTGATGGTGGATCCCCCCGGGCGCCGGCGGAAACGGCTTCCCGATACCCTCACGGAGCCGTCTGAAGCTGATTCGTATTCGGCGGCGGACAGGTCGACGGTGCCTTCCGGTTCCTCGAATTGGCCGGGGTCCGGCTGCTCGTACAGGCTGTGGCTGGCCACCGACTCCGGGCTCACCCGCCGTTTCCGGTTCAGCGGCCGAATCGAGAAATGGTCGGCCCGGATCGTCCCGAGCACCGAGTCACCGGCGGAGGGAGGGCGGGCGCAGAGGGCCCCGCACTCGATCACCTTCGCCAGATGCAGGGACAGTCCCGGATCGAAGCCGAGCATGATCGGCAGGGCGGCGAAGATCGAGGCATCGCAGGCCCGGCCCGCGATGATCACCTCGGCCCCCTCGCTCAGAGCCCTGATGAACGGCCCGGTGCCCATCTGCCCGACGATCCGCTCGCTGTCCCGCACGGCCCGGGCCGTCAGCTCGGGGGCGCCCGGCATGGCTTCGATCCGACCCTCCTGCAAAGCCCGGAGCACCAGGTCCCTGTCGATCTCTGCGTGAATTTGGGCGAGCTTGAAATGCAGGCTGTCTTCCGCAGCCGAACGGCGCAGGAGCTCTACCAGCGATCGGAGGTGGGGCTCCCCCCCGGCGGTTCCCGCAGAGCCGATCACCAGCGGGATGCCCAGCCGGCGTGCACCGCGCAGGGCATGGCTCAGGTCCCGGTATACCTGGGGCTCTTTGACCAGCTGGGATCCGCTGCCCAGGTAGTAGGGGCCCGCATCGGTCGAGCCCGCATCGCAGCCCAGCATCGCCGGTCCGGATTCCAGGCCCGCCTCCAGGCTTTCCAGCTCGTACCCGTAGCCCAGAAAGCCGTTCAAAGCGACCAGGTTCAGCTCTTTCATGGGCCGCCTGCGTTCCCCGCCCCTACCGAGGTGTAGTCGTAGCCCTCCGGTATCCCGAGCCGGCGATAGACATCTCCCAGACGCGCCCGGCTCTCCCGTTCCATCTTTTCGAAGTAGTTGTTGCCGTGGGCGTCGATGTCGACGAAAAACGGGCCGAACCGCCGGACCTCGAACACCCAGGTTGCCTCGGTCTTGCCGAGCTCCTCGAGGAAATGCACGCCCCGCACGGCCACCACCTGCTGCGATATCTGGTTGCCGCAGATGCCGATCTTGGAGAGATGAACGCCGCCGACCTCGGCCAGCGCGCTGGCGGTGGCTGGACCCATGGTGGTCTTGCCGATCAATGTCCTCAGCTGCAATTTGCGGATGACCTGGGCAGCGTAGCGTTCGAAGCGGATGCTGGAGGTGGGCTCGATGCTCAGCACCTTCCAGAGGCCCTGGTGGCGCTGCATCACGGGTCCGACGTGGAAGAAGCAGTTGACCGCCCGGAAGTCGATCGGGGGAACGAGGTCCTGCTCGATCGCCCGGATGTGGAACAGGCTCCTGCCCGTAAACACCAGACCGCTGACCGTCACCGCGTCACCCGGCTTCAACGCCCGCGCCTGCTGCTCGCTCAAGGGCAGGGACAAATCGGGGATATCCCCGCCGTCATACCGTTGCTTCAATGAACTCCCCCGTGTACTCCGTGTTTTTACCCTCCCGGATCAGCGCCCGCCAGCGGCGGCCGATCGAGCACTGGGCGTTTACCGCTACCGGAAGCGCCGCGGTGTGCGTGGCGGCCCGCTGCACGTGTACGGCGAGCACGGCGTAGCTGCCCCGTGAACCCATCGGCCCGATGCCCAGAGCCCGCGAGGCCTGCAGCAGCTTCTCCTCGATCGCCCGCAGCTCTCCGTCGGGATTGCGCGTGCCCACCGGCCGCAGCACCGCCGCCCGTTTCGCCATGCTCATGCACAGATCCGCCGTGCCCCCGATGCCCACGCCGATGATGGCGGGGGGGCAGATCTTGCCCGCGTAGCAGCCCTCACGGATCGAATCGATCACGAACTTGAAGATGCCGGCCGTCCCGTCGGAGGGAAACAGCATCCGGTAGAAGGTCCCGAAGATCTCTGATCCCCCGCCTTTTGGAGCAGCCGTGATGTCGAGCAGGTCCGGGGGACCGTCGAAGCGAAGCTGCAGCCTGGGCATCCCGTCTCCGATGTTCGTCCCGGGATTCTTCCGCGTAAGCGGATCGACCATGGTCGGGCGAAGGTAATCCTCTTCGGTCGCCTGCCGTGTGGCGCTGCGGGCCGCCTCCCAGAGCGTGTGGTATCCCCCCTCGATCTGAACTGCGGCTCCCACGGATATGAAGAACAGGGGGAATCCCGTGTCTCCGCACACCAGGCCCCTGCCCTCGGAGGCCAGGCGGGCGTTCTCCAGGGTAACCTCCAGATGCCTGCGGCTCAACGGGTCGCTCTCCTTTTCCAGGACCTCCTCCAGGGCCTCGCGGATGTCCGGCGGCATTCGGGTGGCCGCCAGTCTCAGGCTCTCGAACATGCTCGTCTCGATCTGGTTCCGGCTGATCACGCTTCCCCCACCCCCGGAATCTCCCAGCCGATTTTTTTCATCAGGGTCAGGGCGTTCCCGCCGAGAATCTTTTCCTTGGCCTGCTCCGGAATCGCGGCGTAGGCCAGGGGGCCGATCGCGGTTCCGAAATCCAGATCCAGGGCATCCGAGCCATGGAGGATCTTCTCCAGGGGCAGCTTGCGGTACATTTCCTCGACCGACAAGCGGGCGAAGCCGGGGTGCACGAAGGCCGCACAGGTGCACTGATAGACATTGTCGAGGCGGTCGAGTATCCGGCTGCCGACGATATCCAG
The DNA here is from genome assembly GCA_016935715.1 of Spirochaetales bacterium. Taxonomy (GTDB): domain Bacteria; phylum Spirochaetota; class Spirochaetia; order SZUA-6; family DRHE01; genus JAFGQJ01. The sequence goes on along the minus strand of JAFGQJ010000224.1, from coordinate 6,499 downwards.
GGTGGGATGTCCGATGATGAACGTGAGACCGGGGAAGTTCCGCGCAACCTGTTCGAGGTGCTCCGCGCTGCGCCAGTCATGGTGCAGAACCACCCAGCCGCGGTCCCTGACGGCATCGAAGGCGGGCGACCAATCCATCGACAGCTCCTCGACGCCCTGGTAGTTGGACAGGAGCTTGATCCCCCGGGAGCCGAAGCCGATACCCTGCTTCAGCAGCTCCTCCCAATCCTGGGGAAAAAGAGCATGCAGCGTGGTGAGCGGCGTGAAGCGCCGCGGGAAGCGCCGGCATGTCCGGTAGACGGAGAGGTTCTTGACCTCCGGGTCGGTCGTGGTGGAGAGGGCAAAGGTCACGGCATGATCCACGCCGTAGCGGTCCATGTACCGCACCACCTCCTGCGCGCCGCTGAAGGGAACGTAGTAGTACCTGGATGAGGCTCCGAGATGGGTGTGGAAATCGATCACCGGGATGTGCCGCAGAGCCCTTCCTGCACGCAGGCAATCGAGGATGGTGCCTCCGCCGTCAGCCATAGCTCGCCTCCGCGATCAATTGCTCCAGGTTTCCCCCGGCTATCCGGAGCTTCGCCTCATCGCCGATGCCGGCATAGCGAACGCCGGCCTGGAAGCTTCCCGGGTCCAGGTGCGGAAGGCCGAGGCTGAACACCAGGCGCTGCGCCCCGAAGGTTTCGCAGATCTGGTCGACGGACTGAGCCTGCCAGAGGGCGGATACCGCTACCTTGAGATTGCCCGCACCGGCCAGGGCGTCGAACAGGGGGCGGTTCGAGCGGGTCCTCCACTCCCAGACCAGCACCGGGAGGTCGGGATGGTCCAGGCAGAAATCGGTCAGGGGATACCAGTCCACCAGGTCTTCCTCCGGGTCCGTTTTCCAGTAAGCCAGCAGCAGGGGAATCCTCCGCTGCTCCAGAAGCCGGGCGAGCTGGCCGACCCGGGGACTCCTGCGCAGATCGATGCGGCGCATCAGCGGATTCAGCAGCACGGCCCTGGCGCCGCCGGCCAGGGCTCTGCGGAGAAAATGCTCGGGGCTTTCCGGGATCACGTAGGCCGGATCGAAAGCCCAGACCTGCAGCAGTGCCGGATCGCTCAGCCCGGCAACAGCGCCGTTGCCCTGCTGCGGGTCGCTGTCCCTCGATACGGTGTGGTAGACCAGGGCCCGATCCACGTCCCAGCGCCGCATGACCGAGAGAGCCTGATCCTGCGTGCGGGGACAATCGGGCACGCTCGCGTTGCTGCGCCCGATGGGAAAGAAGGCGTCGAAGAACAGCATCGCTCAGCCTTTGATGCCGGCCAGGGCCGTGCCCCGGATGAAGTACTTGGAGAAGAAGACGTAGAGGATCACCAGCGGCACGCAGGCCGATACGGACATGGCCAGCTGGTCGGGGTAGGGCGTGAAGAAGACGCCGGAGAACAGGGAAATGCCCACGGGCAGCGTCCGCAGATCGGTGCCCGAAACGATCACCAGCGGCCAGATCAGATTCTTCCAGACGTACTGGGAGTGAAAAATGATCAGGGATACCACCGCGACCCGGGAGAGGGGCAGCCCGACCATGCGGAAGATGCGAAACTCTCCGGCGCCGTCGATGCGGGCCGCTTCGAGCAGCTCATTCGGGACGGCGTAGAAGAACTGGCGCATCAGGAACACCCCGAAGGCGGACAGCGACAGGGGCAGGATGATCCCTGCGTAGGTATTGACCAGTCCGATCCTCTTCATCAGCACGAACAGGGGCACGATGACCGCGTGGATCGGTACCATCAGGGTGCTCAGGATGATGGTGAAGAACAGATCCCGGCCCTTGAACCGGTATTTGGAAAAGCCGTAGCCGGCGGTCGCGCAGATGAGGATGTTCAGCCCTACCGCCGCCACCAGCACGATGACCGAGTTCAGGTAGTAGCGGCCGAACGGCCCGGAGGCGAAGGCGCTCCTGTAGCTGCCGAAATTCCACTCCGGCGGCAGCAGCTTGACCGGGATGTCCAGGATGTCCTTGTTGTACTTGAAGGAGCCCAGGACCATCCAGATGAAGGGAAAAAGAATGATCAGGCCGATCGTGATCACCACGAGGTAATGCACGAACCGCAGGAGGAGCTCTCTCGGTTTTCCGTGTGCCATCATTGCTGCCTCCTACCTCTCCTGGAAAATCCGGATCTGGATAATCGAGAAAACCAGCATGGTCATGAAGTAGAAAACCGTCACCGCGGAGGAATAACCGACCTTCAGGAATCTGAACGCATTCTTGTATATGAACAGGGTCAGCAGCTCCGTGGAGAAGTTGGGCCCTCCCTGGGAGATGACGTAGGGGATGGGGAACTGGCCGAACACGAAGATGATGCAGGTCACCAGCACGAGGATGATCGTAGGCCTGAGCAGGGGAATCGTGATGGAGAACAGCCTTCGCAGCCAGGAAGCCCCGTCGATCATGGCGGACTCGTGGAGCTCCTCGGGGATGTTCTGCAGCCCGGCGATGAACATGACCATGTAGTAGCCCACCGACACCCAGACCTGCACCAGGATGATCGAGTACAGGGCAATGCGATCGGAATCCAGCCAGGGGATCGAAGTTTTGAAAAACAGGGATACCACTGCATTGAGCACTCCCGTGGTCTGGAACATGAGCTTCCACACCACGGCGATCGCCGGTGTAACCAGAACCACCGGCACGAAGTACACGGCCTGGAACACGTTTCGCGCTTTCAGCCTGCGGCTGTCCAGCAGCAGGGCAAAGGTGAAGGAGAGGACGATCAGGATGCCCGAGCTGAGCAGCGTGTAGTACAGCGTCCGCCCCCAGGATTTCAGGAAGTCCTCGTCCCGAAGCAGATTCTGAAAATTCTTGATGCCGACCCAGATCTTGTCACCCAGCAGATCCCACTTGAACAGGCTCAGGCGGAAGGCGTTCGCCATCGGCAGAATCAGCAGGAAGCTGAACAGGATCAGGGCTGGCAGGATGAACCAGTAGCCGGCATTGTTGATTTTCCGTACCCGCGAGCTCGCCATTGTGTTCCTCTATACCTGAAATGCAAAATCCCCGACTCCCGGGCGGGCACCGTTTGGCGCCCGCCCGGTGCTGGGGGGAATCGTTACTGGCTCAACACCGCGTTGATCTTGGCGTTCGCCTGATCCAGGGCGGCCTTGACCGCCTTGCCCTCGTATACGATCTCCGAGACCGCCTTGAAGTAGAGGGCGATCAGCTCCTCGTAGTACTGGGTGAGAGGCCGAGGCGAGGCGTGTTTGAGCTCCGCGCCGAACACGTCCCAGCTGGGCAGGTTGTCCTTGGCGACCTGCTCGCTGTAGCCGATGCGGGGCTGGAACAACCCTTCGGCGATGAAGTCATCCGGGGTGGAAGCAATGGCGTCCGCCACCATCCAGGCCTGTTTCTGGTTCTCCGACGCCTTGGTCACGTAGGTGGAGTACCCGTATCCGATGCCGCCGAAGTCCTCTCCGTCCTTGTAGCGGGGATAGGGGAATACCTTGGCCTTGTCGTAGGTGTCGGGATACTCGGACTTCATGACGCCCCAGTACCAGGCTCCGCCGGTGAGGAATATGGACAGAAGCTCATTGCCGAATCCCTCCCGGTCGTCTGTCACCAGGCCCGGATCCCAGATCTTGTCCTCGAGGATCCAGCCGGTAAACGTACTCACCGCCTCCACCGCCCCGGGCTGGTCGAGCAGGCCCTTGCTCACCGTGTCGTTGACCAGGCCGACGCCCTTGCCGTACAGCAGAGGGTAGCTGACGTTCATGACGAACCCGGGAGTCTTGAAGTTCACGCCGAAGCCGTTGCGCTTGCGCACTCCCCCCTCGTCGATGGTCAGTTTTTTGCCGACCGCGGCGAACTGTTCCCAGGTCTTGGGAGCATCCTTTTCCGGATCCAGCCCTGCCTCGGTGAAGTGGGCCTTGTTCAGCCAGGCGCAGTAGTTGCTCAGCTCGTGGGGGATCCCGTAGTACTCGCCCTTGAAGAAGCCCCCGGCCGCCTTGAGCGCGCCGGACTGCCACATGTTCACGACCTCTTCGACCGTGTTCTTGCCGAAACCGGCCGGATCGATCGTGACGCACAGATCCTTTTCCAGGAATACCGCTGCCCGGGAAGCGGCGATGGTGAAGGAATCCGGCGCCTCTCCCCCAGCCACGGACGTCAGAATCTTCTCCTGCAGATCCGGGTCCGCGAAGGTTACGTACTCGACCTTGATGTTCGGATTGTCGGCCATGAAGTTGTCGATGTTTCTGGCGATCAGTCCATCAAAGGGCGGCTGCGTATGGCCGTAATGCAGAAGTTTGATCTCCTTTGCCCCTTCCTGCGCTCCTCCGGCCCATCCGAGCAGGCCGATCAGCATCAGCGCAAGAACCAAAAGCACTGTTCTTTTCATAGAACACCTCCAATTTTTTTCCTGAAAACCTCCGGTTCGCTGCCGGCGATTCAGGTTTATTTCCCGATTGTTCGAATTGCCTGGGATTTCAGCCGCTGCACCCATTGCCTCAGCCGAAGCTTCTCAGTGTTTCATTGATCTCACCGGTTGTTTCCAGGCCCAGAGCAGCGAGCCTGCGGGTAAAACCGGCGTCCATCCTGCTGACCGTGCTGTGGATCGTGCAGGAGCCCAGCACGGCGCCCCATCTGTCGAACAGAGGAAATGACACCGCTGCCGCATCACGATAGTATTCTTCCGAGCCCACTGCATAGCCGTTTTCCCGTATTTCCTCCAGGCTTGCCAGCAACCTCGCCTCGTCGGCGATGGTGTACTCCGTGTACGCGGTCAATGGTGTTTCCCGGATCATCTTCCCGATCGTTTCCTGTTCCATGAAGGCCAGGATACAGCGGCCGCCTGCCCCGCAGTACAGCGGCAGGGTCCTTCCCAGGCGAATGTCCTGCCGGACGAACTGCGTTCCATTGGCGACGGCAATGATGATCCAGTTGCCGTCGATGGGAATGCTCAGAGAGACATCCTCCTGGCTGTCTCGTGCCAGGGTCACCATTCTCGGCAGACAGAGATCTCTGAGATCCTGGCGGTAGCTCACCCGCTCCGCCAGATCCCTCAGCTTGAATCCCAGACCGTACTTCCTCGTGTCGGAGTTGAAAATGATATACCCGGATTTTCTCAGCGTGCTGAGGATGAGATGTACGGTGCCTTTGTGAAGACCAAGCTCGGAGGCGATTTCAGTAACCCCGAGCCATGGACGTTCCCGTGTAAAAAGTTCCAAGATCGTTATTGCCTTTTCTACTGTTTTCAAAGGCAGGCCAATTTGTTCAAATAATATGAACAACAGATATAATTTTTGAATAGTAGCATGGATTCGCCGGCACGTCAATGCTACTATTGCCGTGCCGCATATGGAGGGAAAATGAAAAAGGTCCTTGCCTTCGGAGCCCATCCCGATGATATCGAGTTCATGGCCGCCGGCACTTTGGCGCTGCTGGCCGACAGAGGCTGGGAGATCCATCTGGCCACGATGGCGGGCGGCGAGGTCGGTTCGCCCACTGATACGACGCAGCAGATCCGGGCCCGGAGGCTCGAGGAGGCAGCCGCCTCGGCGAGGATTCTCGAGGGCAGATACCACTACGCCGGCGGACACGATCTGGAGATCGAGTACAACAGCCCGTATCGCCAGAGATCGGTCCGTGTCCTGCGGGAAACGAATCCCGATGTCGTGCTCACCTGCCCGCCGATGGACTACATCCTGGACCATGAGATCACCTCTCAACTCGTGCGCAATGCCGCTTTCATCGCCTCGGTTCCTCTCTATGACTGCGGGGCCGCTCTCGAGCCCACCAAAACCATTCCTCATCTGTACTACTGGAATGCCTCGGGTTTGCAGGATATTTTCGGCAGGAACCTGCCCCTTCATTTCGGGATCGACGTGAGCTCGGTCATGGAGACCAAGGAGCGGATGCTGCGCTGCCACGAATCCCAGGACGAATGGCTGCGCTACATCAACAAGGTCGACTCGTACATCGAGAACATGAAATCCCGCACGAGGGAGCAGGGGAAGCTGATCGGCCGTGCCTTCGGAGAATGTTTCATACAGCATCTGGGAAACGGTCATCCCCGGGACAACGTCCTGAAAGCCGTGCTGGGGGACCTCTGCGTGGAGATTTCCTGACACCATCGCCCGCATTGCCGTCTATACTTGATCGTAATTATAATATTTATTATTTTCTAGAATATGGTCAGAACCGGTGACCAGAGGTGTTCCCGTGATCGAGTGCGGGGCCACCGGGACGATGGAGTGAACAGGTATCCGTGGGAGGAACCATGAGCGAGCAAAGCCGGAAGGCAACCTATGCGGTCACGGGCATGAGCTGTGCCACCTGCGCGCTTCGCATCGAGAAGGGACTGAAGAACGTGTCCGGCGTCAGCCGGGCCGCCGTGAACCTGGCCACGGAGAAGGCAACGGTGGAGTATGCGCCAGGGGCGGTGGAGGACGGTGCCTTCGAGAGGCTGATCAGGGATCTGGGATACGGGGCGATCCGGGAAGACGGGGAGATCGCAGAAACGGACG
>JAFGQJ010000223.1 GCA_016935715.1 Spirochaetales bacterium | reverse complement strand
GCAGTATGTGCTTCGCCCCTCCGCACCTTAGCCCCGGTCGCAGGCCCGACCTCCGGCTCTGGTCTATCGTACGCGAGGATTTGGGGGGGGCGGCCCACGGAGATTGGGATCTGCTCGATTGTCCGCGCGCTTGAAGAGCCCTAGGTCGATTTGCTACTATGCTCAAAGGGCCAGAGGAGAGGAGGGCATCATGATAAGGATCATCATTCACGGGTGCATGGGCCGAATGGGCCGGGTGGTGGCGGCAACCGCCGCCGCGGCGGAGGACATCGAGGTCGCGGCCGGGGTCGATCTCGTCAAGGGCGACGAGAGCATGGATTTCCCGGTATTTTCCAGCCTGGAAGACTGCACGGTTCCGGCGGATGTGGTGGTGGATTTTTCATCACCCAAAGCTCTCGACGGTCTGCTCAAAGGAGCGGCGAAGAAAAGTCTGCCCCTGATCATCGCAACCACGGGACACACCGCGGAAGACAAAGCCCGGATCGCGGAGATCGCCGGATCGATTCCGGTTTTCGCCTCCGCCAACATGTCCCTGGGGATCAATCTTCTATCCGAGATGGCGCAGAAAGCGGCCACGGTTCTGGGTGAGAGCTTCGATATCGAGATCATCGAGCGTCATCACAATCAGAAGAAAGACGCCCCCTCCGGCACCGCCCTGCTTTTGGCCGACGCGATCAACGAGGTCTTTCTCCAGGGGAAGAAATACGTCTATGGCCGCCACGGGCGCGAGGAGAAGCGGCAGACCCCCGATCTCGGTATCCACGCGATACGCGGCGGCACCATCGTCGGAGAGCACGACATCCTGTTTGCCGGCAAAGACGAGCTGGTGGAGCTGCGGCATTCGGCTGCCTCCCGGCACATATTCGCCCTTGGGGCGCTGGAGGCGGTCCGCTATATTCTCGGCAAGCCCGCGGGTCTGTACAGCATGAAGGAGATGATCACCGCGGCCAGCGCGGTAACCCGGCTTTTCGTGAGCAACGAAGAGGCGCTGGTCTCACTGTATCGAATAACCCTGGATCCCAGGTTGATCACCGGGATCTTCGAGACCCTCGGGCAGGGCAACGTCAATGTCGACCTGATCAGCCAGACCGCCCCGGTGGACGGTGAGGTGAGCATCTCGTTCACCGTGTTCAAGAAGGATATCGACAAGACGACCGAGCTGGTAGAATCCTTCCGGCAGTCGGTAAAGAACCTGGAAATCAAAGTAGCGGACCGGATTACCAAGATCGCGGTGGAAGGCCCGGGAATGGAAACCCAGTCCGGCGTCGCCGCCCGTGTATTCGGAGCCCTGGCCAGGGCGGATGTGACCATCCAAACCATAACCACCTCGGAGACGAAGATCGCCCTGATCATACCGCAGAAGGATGAGGAGAAAGCCGTTGGGGCCATCAAGTCGACCTTCGGTCTCTGATTCGACAACCCCGCCGGAGACGGATTTCGGCGTCTACGGGCTGGGACGTTTCGGCCGTTTCTATGCCCGGGTGCTCTCCCGCTACGGATCGGTAAGGGCCTATTCCCGCAATCCCGCGGCACCGGCTCCCGAGGGGGTCGAGAGGGTCGACGAAGCGGAACTCTGCGAACAGCCGGTAATCATCCTCTGCGTGGCCATATCCGCCCTCCGGGAAGTGCTGCAGAGGCTGGCGCCGCGCCTGAAGCCGGGTACGCTGGTCATGGACACCTGCTCGGTGAAATCCCTCCCGTCGGCCTGGATGGAGGAGCTGCTTCCAGCCGAGATTAAGGTCCTGGCTACCCACCCGATGTTCGGGCCGGATTCGGCCAGCGGGGGGCTCCGCGGTCTGCCGATGATCCTTCATCCGGTGCGCCTGGGAGCCGGGGAGCTGGCCCGCTGGCAGGATTTTTTCGAAGGTTTGGGGTTGTCGGTGCAGATCATGAAGCCGGAGCTTCACGATCGTGAAGCCGCCTTCACACAGGGATTGACGCACTATCTCGGCAGAGTACTGGCCCTTCTGGATCTGAACCCCTCCCGGATCGCTTCCCTGGGTTATCGGAAGCTTCTGGAGATAATCGAACAGACCTGTAATGATTCCTGGCAGCTGTTCTACGATCTCCAGCAGTACAATCCCTACACCCGGGAGATGAGGGAGCGCCTGGGCTCCTCCCTGAACGAGGTCAAGAGGCTCCTGGATGAACACGTGAAATCCTGATATGTTGACACGGGTGTGGAGCTTTGGATAGATTTTCACTCAGGAGCAAGAAGCAAATAAGCAAGAAGCAAATAGCAGAGGACCACAGATGAGAGATATTCGCATCAACCAGATTGACGAAAACGAAATCGACACGGTGCTGGCGGAGGACATCGATTTTTCCGGCGTGCTGACCTTCAAGAAACCCCTGATGATCAAGGGCAGCTTCACGGGGGAGATCAATTCCTCATCCGACCTGTATATCGGGGAGAAGGCGTTCGTCAAGGCCAAGATCGAGGCCAACTGCGTTTCCGCGAAGGGACGTATAGAGGGGGACGTGGTCGCCCGTTCCCGCGTGGAGTTTTTCTCCACGGCATCCATGAAGGGAGATCTGAGCACTCCCGAACTGGTCATGGAGAGCGGCTGCAAGTACAACGGCGCCTGTTCGATGAGCGAGGGCAAGCATGAGAAATAAAACGTTTTTGCTGATCGCCGTTCTGCTGACGAGCACACTTGCCGTATTCGGTCAGGACAGATACGACGCGGTCGAGTTGTACAGGACCGGAGACTACCAGGGAGCGATAGAAGTCTGCCGCAAAGAGCTGGAGGAGATGCCCAACCGCATGGATGCACACGCGGTGATGGGATGGAGCCTGTTGAAGCTGGAACGTTACCAGGAAGCCCTGGAGGCGAGCCAGGTGGCTTTCCGGATATCCCGCTACGATCCGCGCATCATCGAAATCGCCGGAGAAGCTCTTTTCTATCTGGGGCGGCAGGCGGAGGCGCTCGGCTACTTCGAGGAGTATGCAGCCATCTCGCCCACCGGGGGGAGAATCGACATGGTGTACTACTTCATGGGAGAGATCTTCATCCAGCAGAGCAAGTTCAACAACGCGGACATCGCCCTGTCCACCGCGGTGTATCACTCCCCGAACGTGGCCAGTTGGTGGGCCCGGCTGGGCTATGCGAGGGAGAGGGGAGGGGATTTCCAGTGGTCCCTGGAGGCGTACAACAAGGCTCTGGCCCTGAACCCCAATCTGGTCGACGCTCTCAGAGGCAGGTCCCGGGTCCAGGCGCAGCTTTAGCCTAAGGATGAGGGCGGCGTTTCACACTTTCGGGTGCAAGCTGAATCAGTACGAAACCGAGGCCCTGGCTTCCGAGTTCAGAAACCGGGGCTTTTCTCTGGTGCCGACGGATCAGAGCGCGGAAGTCTATATAGTCAACACCTGCACGGTAACCTCCAGGAGCGAGCAGAAAGCCCGGCGGCTGATCCGTAAGATCTCCCGGGAGCACCCCGAAGCGCTGCTCGTCGTGACCGGCTGCTACGCCCAGCTGAACCCGGCCGAGATTGCGTCGTTGGGGGAGAACGTGCACGTGGTTTCCCAGGAGGACAAGGCTTCTCTGCTGGACCTTCCGGCCGTTTTCGAGGCGGGGGGCAAGATCGAGACCGTCCCCGTCGGTGCATCCAAGGCGCCTTCCGGACATGCCGATCCCTTCAGGTATCGGGTCGATCGGTTCAGCTATCACTCCCGGGCTTTTCTCAAGGTGCAGGACGGCTGCGATTACCGCTGCGCATACTGCCGCGTGCCGCTGGCCAGGGGCCGTTCGCTGAGCCTGGATCCGGATCTGGCGGTGCAGAGGGCCGGGGAGATCGAGCGGGGCGGGTACCGGGAAATCGTGCTGACCGGCGTGAATCTGACCGCCTATCGCTGGGGGGAGATCGGGCTGCCGGCGCTGCTTTCGAAAATGCTGGCCGGTACCAGGGTGATTCGACTGCGTCTTTCCTCCCTCGAACCGGAGATGATCAAGGCGGACCTGGCGGATGCAATGCGGGATCCACGGGTCTGTCCCCACTTCCATCTGCCAATTCAGTCCGGATCGGATGCCGTGCTCCTGCGCATGCGCCGCCGCTACCGCAGCGACCGGGTCAGGCGGGCTGTGGAGCTGCTGCGGGAGGTCAAGGAGGATCCCTTCCTGGCCGCGGACGTGATCGTGGGATTTCCCGGAGAGACGGAGGAGGACTTCCAGGCCTCCCGCCGGCTGGTCGAGTCCCTCGGACTGAGCAAGCTGCACGTCTTCCCCTTTTCCCCGCGCCCCGGAACCGCTGCCGAACACCCGAAGGACCCGGTGCCGGAGCGCATCCGGGACAGACGGGCAGGGGAGCTGCTGCGCCTGTCCGACACACTGCACGAACGTTACAAGGAGCGGTGGGTGGGCCGGAAGCTGGAGGTGGTGCTCGAGAGGGAGGGATCGTCGTCCGAGCCGGGGGTGTGGCGGGGACTCAGCCAGAACTACCTGAGGGTGCTGGTGGAGGGAATCCCCGGGCAGGCCGGAAGGATGGGCGCCCTGGTGCAGACCGTGATCGACCGGGCCGGTGATCCCTGCCGCGGACGTTTCGTCGGGGTGCTATAGCGCTGTGGGGGAGTTCCCGCCGCAGCCTTGCCGCCCGGCCGGGCAGCGGCGGCTCTTTTTGTCGGCCCGTTTTGAATGTTGACAATGACGGCAGGCGGTTGATATATTGCCCTTGTTCCGCTCGTGGGCCGCTAGCTCAGTTGGTAGAGCAACAGCCTTTTAAGCTGTGGGTCACAGGTTCGATTCCTGTGCGGCTCAATATAACTCCACGCTATAGAAGTTTTTCGACCCTTGTTGATAGGGTCTGACGCGTACTTCATTTTTTATCGGGACACAGCCTTGTGGGGATGGTCTATTGTTCTAGCGATACACTGACGTTTTCCTGGCTGAACTCGTACCAATCCCCCGTGGCAGCATCCACTATTATTGGAATAAAACCACCAAGAATGTCCAATATGATCCACACGGGACCTATTTCGTTCGTCAAAAAATAGGTTTTAGTTTGGTAGCCATCCTTTCTGAATTCAATGGTGTATTCTTTGTCTGTATCCAATTTGATGGCACATGGTGTTTCTCCCATTTTCGCGCCATTCACATAGACTTGCGCGGTAGGAGGATTTGACATGAATGATACCGCTGGTGCTTTTTCATTGAACAACGTTGCGCAACCCGAGAGTACAAGGATGATGAACAAAAGAACCAATGAAATGCCACCTTTTTTACGAAGATTCATCGTTTCCTCCATGCGTTTTAAGCCCATCGGCTTTTGATTCACATCGTCCTGCCTGCATAATAGGGTACTGATAGGGAGATGTCAAAAAATCAAACACCCAGTCTACGCAAGTCTTGAATGACTCATCAAAACAATCTTCCCTTTTCTCAGACGATTGTCTGGAAAGAATTTCCCGGCTTCATGTGAGCACGTCTTAGAAAATGTCCATTTTTTTATGCGGGATCACCAGCATCCTCTC